>NZ_BMOE01000015.1 GCF_014646915.1 Deinococcus aquiradiocola
ACGACTTCGACGAGGTCGGCTTTGGCTTCGTCGGCGCCGGCGACGTCCGCGAAGCTGACCTTCACCTGCCCTTCCGAGTGCACTGTCGCCTTGCTCCGCCCGAACTGGGCGGCGCCGCCGCCCTGCTGCGCGCCGCGCATGCTGCGCCACAGGACGGCCAGGATGAGGCCCGCCAGGATGAGGGGCAGCACGGAGTTCAGCCAGTCGAAGGTGCTGCCACTCCCGATGACGCGCACGGGAACGCCCGCCGCGCGCAGGGACGTGAGCGTCTGCGCGTCGGGCGGGAGGACCACGAAGCGGTGCTGGCCGTCCTGCAGGGTGACGTTGGCGCTCCCGTCGCCCTGCAGGGTGAGGCCCGTGACCTTCCCGGCCTTGACGTCCTCGAAGAAGGTGCTGGCAGCGTACGTGCCGGGCGCGAGCGTGCCCTGCTGCTGCTGCGCCTGGGCCTGCGCGGTCTTGGCGGGCGTGGGCTGCAGGCTCGCGCCGGACGCTCCGCCCAGGGTGAGGGTCAGACCGAGCAGCAGGCCGGGAAGTCGTCGGCGATGCGGAGCTGAGACGGGCGCTGGACGCATGGGTCATGCTACCTCCCGTCGTGCCGGACTGTGGCGCCGGGCGTACCATTTCACGCCCGCGTGCCGGGGGAACGGGGGCACTCATGGGTGCGGGATGGGAGGCGGCGCAAGACGGCAGGGAGCGCGGTTCAGGTTTGCGTCAGATGCCTGAGGCTATTGTGTGGGCATGCGTACTGCACTCCTGATCGGAAGTCTCGCCCTCGGGCTGAGCGCCTGCACCGTCTCCGTGCGCCCCAACCTGGCGCTCAGCTCCTCCGGGTCGAACCTGATCACGGCCCTGCAGCCGGACCGTGGCGAGGGCGCCACCTACGCGGTCGGCAGCACCATCCGCTTCCAGCTGACCACGCGGACCGCCGGGTACGTGACGCTCGTGAGCCTCGACCCGAACGGGAACAGCAACGTCATCGTGCGCAGCGCGTACGTGAACGCCGGGACGACGGTGTTCCCGCGCGCTCAGGACGGTGCGGGCAGCTTCAGTGTCGCGCCGCCGCGCGGGCTGCAGCGCGTGCGTGCCCTGTTCACGCGCGCTCAGCCGGGCACGGACCTGTACTTCCAGGGCAGTTACGACCAGAACCGCTGGAACGACGCGACGAGCGCGTACGTGCAGGGCTACTCGCCCGCCGACCGTGACGTGCAGGAGACCTTCTTCTACATTCGCTGACCGCGACATGGGAAGGCCGGGCCGCCCTCCTGCTGGGCGGCCCGGCCTTCCCATGTCGCCGCGCGCCCGTGTAGAGCACTGCGACGGGACCGACCTTCTCCGGGCGGACGGGACGGTATTCTGGACGCATGAGCAAACCCGCTGCCCCCAAGTTACCCACCCTGGTCGCGCAGGCCAGAGGTGGCCGGGTCGTGCGGACCGCGTTCGTCGACGCCGAAACCCTCGACCGTCGTCAGCTGCAGGACGACGAGGTCCGCCACCACATCGCCGGAGGGTACCCGGACGCGCGCCGCGTCGTCCTGACCCTCTACCCCGCGCACATCCCGGACGTGGACGCGGGCGTCACCGTGTTCCGCGTGCTGCCGCAGACGGCCGGGTGGGACGCGCAGGACTTCGCCGTGGCCCTGCGGTCCCTGAACCTGCCGGAAGAGACGCTCGGCGAGGTGCGCGAGGAGCGCGGCGCGTTCCTGATCGCCGCGACCGGCAGGGCCGTCAAGGCGCTCGCGGACGTGACGACCCTCGCGGGCCGCGAGGTGGACGTTGAGGAGATCGGCGCGGCCGCCGGGAAGGGCAGCAAGACGCGCGAGGTGGTCGTGCCGAGCATGCGGGCCGACGTGGTGGGCGCCAAGGGCTTCGGCGTGAGCCGCGCGTACTTCCAGCAGGGTGTCGAGGCGGGCAAGGTGCGCCTCAACGGTCAGCCCGCACGGGCGAGCAGCGACATCCGGGAGGGGGACAGCCTGTCCGCCGAGGGCCTGGGCCGCATCGATTTCAAACGCGTCCTGAACGAGACGCGGCGCGGGAACTTCAAGGTGGAACTCGAGGTGCACCGGTGAGCGCCCGCCCGGACCGCGAGTGACGGTCACGTCCGCCGCGCCCGGCATCGACCTGACCGCCCGCCACCCGGAACTCGATCCGGGCAGCCTGATGTCGGCCCTCACGCCCGGACGCCGCTTCCGAGACGTGAGGTTCGGCAGTTACCTCCCGAACCCCGAGTACCCGCCACAGGCGGAAGCGCAGGTGACGCTGCGGGACTTCGTGGAGGGCCTGCAGGTCGCGCCGGACGCGCCGAGCGGCCTGAAGCGCCTCTTCGGACGGCGTGCCGTGCCTGCCGAGGGCCGGGGCGTGTACCTCGACGGGGGCTTCGGGGTCGGCAAGACGCACCTGCTCGCCTCCGCGTACCATGCGGCGAGTGGGCGCGGCCTGAGCGCGGCGTTCATGAGCTTCCAGGACCTGATGTACCTGATCGGCGCGCTCGGCATGCCGCGCGCGCTGGACGCCATGCGCGGCGTGAACCTGCTGTGCGTGGACGAGTTCGAGCTGGACGACCCCGGCAACACGCACATGGCGAACACCTTCCTGGGCGAGCTGATGCCGGGCGGCCTGAACGTCATCGCGACGTCCAACACCGAACCCGGACGGCTCGGCGAGGGGCGCTTCAATGCCCGCGATTTCGAACGGCAGATTCAGGCCATCGCGGGACGATTCCGGAACCTGCGCCTGGACGGCCCCGACTACCGGCAGCGTGGCAGCACGCCCGAGCAGAACCTCACGGACGCCGAGTACGGCGCGTGGCGTGCCCGTCAGGAGGCGGGGACGCTCGCGGAACTGCCGTACCCGGCGCTGCAGGGCGTGCTGCTCAGCGTGCACCCTGCCCGCTTCGGGCAGCTGCTGGAGGGCGTGGAGGCGGTGGGGCTGCGTGGCCTGACGCCCATGCCGAGCCAGAACGACGCGCTGCGCTTCGTGCATTTCGTGGACAAGGTGTATGACCTGGGCGGGCACGCGGCCTTCACGGGCGCGCCGCTGGAGTCGCTGTTCGACGAGACGTACCGGCACGGGGCCTTCGCGAAGAAGTACGCGCGCTGCCTGTCGCGCCTGTCGGAACTGCTGCGCGAGGCCCGCGCCGCGTAGGCAGGTCAGGCCGGAACGAACGCAGGGGCGCCGCGGCCGGATGACCGCTGGCGCCCCTGTGTGTTCCCGGCGTGTCCTACGGCAGGTCGGCCGGTTCCGCGTGGACGCGCACCCGCTGGCGTTGCCGCAGGCCCGCCACGGCGAAGTTCAGTTCCACGTCCACCGGCACGCGCAGCACGGCGGCCGCTTCCAGCGCGACCGTCTGCGCGAGCAGTTCGTTGTCCCGGACGACGCTGTGCGCCACGAAGCCCGGCAGGTACGCGTCCAGCGCGAACAGTTCCAGGAACCACGCTCCGGCGGTGTACGTGATGCTCAGGGTGCTGCCGGGGCCGGGGTTGTGGCTGTACGGGCAGAGTTCCGGCACGTCCAGCAGGTGTTCCTGCCACGTCCGCAGCTGCGGGTACGGGTTCGCGATGACCTTCAGGGCAGGCCGGGCCGCGCCGTGGCCGGGGTGGGCGGCGGGGTCAGTCATGCACGGCGGTCGGGACGATGCGGTCGTGGCCGCGCATCCGGAAGGCCAGCAGGGCCGCGATGAGGTACTTGACGACGATGTCCGCGAAGATGATCTGGAAGATCATGTTCCAGCTCATGTCGCCCAGGAACGCGAGGAGCGTGAATACCACGCTGTCGAGCGGCACGCTGACGGCGTTGCTGCTCAGCACGCGCACCCACCACGAGCGGTGCAGGAGCCGCTGGTACACGCCGGTGTCCGCGAGTTCCCCCACCAGGACCGCCAGGAACGACGCGCCGATGAAGCGCCACGGCGTGCCGGTGAAGTACGCGGCGAGGGTATTTACCAGCAGCGCGAGCGCGATGGCGACGTACACGGCGCGCAGGCCGTGGCGGTGGATGCGGTCGCGGAGCGTGAACACGGCCGCGAAGAAGATCGTGCCGACGCTCAGCTGCCCGTACAGCGGCAGCGCGATGAAGCGGTTGAGGGTCAGGTTGGCGAGCAGGATGCTCAGGACGTACAGGGCGGTCAAGACGTAGCGGGCCGTGTCGTGGGACGCGGCAGTCCGGACCGGCTGAGGGCCGGTGGGTGCGTTCATGGTGCCTCCAGCGCCGCGACAGGACAGGTCACGGGCGATCGAGGTTCCAGGGTAGCATTCCCGGCCCCGTCCCGTCAGTGTGACGCCGCTCTTCCCGGCGGGGGTCAGCGGCCCCAGCGGAGGATGCCGCGCCCCTGCTGCTGCGTGCTGGCGCGGGCGGCCATCTGCTCCTGGTACGTGCGGATGGCGGTCATGAGCCAGTCGGGCGCGTCTCCCCCGGCGGCGAGTTCGTCGAGGCTGATCCAGTTCATGGCCTGAATGATGCCCGCCTGCGGGTTGGGGACGCCGGAGTTGTACGTCGTGCCGAAGATGAGGTTCAGGACGACGCCGCCGTCCGTGAGGCGCAGGGTGTGGCTCCCCACCAGCACGAGTTCCCCGACGGACAGGCCCATCTGGGAGAGGAGTTTGCGGCGCAGGTGCAGTTCGGCGACGCCGCCGCCCACCTCGCCGACCAGCGCGGCGCCCGGCAGGCCGTAGGGGCCGCTCGGCAGCGTGGACGTCGCCTGCCGGACCACCAGGTAGGTGCCGTGATGCTGGACCAGCGCGTAGAAGCCGATGTGGTAGGGCGTGGACATGCTCGGCCCATGGTAACGCAGGGGGCGGGTGTGAGATATCCGTTTTTCTACACCCCCCCCAGCAGGGCGAAGCGCACCGGCGGGCGGGCGGCCCGGCCCGGTGGTCGCCGGACAGCCCGGCGGGTCAGGGGCGGGCGCTGCGGTCGATGGGCGGCGTGCCGAGCGGGGCGGCGTTCAGGGTGCGCGCGAGGTCCAGAAAGGACCGGTCGTGCGCGGGGCTGCTCCACGAGGGGCTCTGCACCAGCAGGACCGCTTCCACGTCACGGGCGGGCGGCAGGTCGGGGCGGCGCTCCAGCCGGACGCGGTCGTGCAGGGGGGCGGGCAGGGCGGCATGCACCTCGGCGCGCGTGCGGTCCAGGTCGTGCCCTTCCGTGACGAGCAGCCCCTCGTGCCATTCGGGGTAGCGGGCCGTGTACGTCCCGATCAGGTCGGCGTGCAGCGCGAGGCCCGCCCAGTTGCCGGGCCGCCAGCGGGCGGGGTCGCCACTGCTGCTGTACAGGTCGTGGTGACTGTCGACGTTCAGGACGTCGCGGCCCGGGTACAGGTGCAGCCACTCGCGCGCCTGCGCGTGACTGAGCGTCACGAAGGCCGGGACGCCCGCGTACGCGCGCAGGGCCTCCCAGCCGGGGTACAGCGGGTAGTCGTCCTGCAGCGCGTCCCAGCCCGCACCGGGACCGCCGCGCCGCTCGGCGCGCTCCTGCCAGCGGCGAACGCGGTCGTGCTCACGGTCCGGCGTGCCCCAGATGGGCGCGTCGAACACGTACTCCGCGCAGCCGCTCCACGCGTCCCAGTCGACGGACAGCAGCATTCAGCGCGGGTACAGGTCACGGAAGGACGCTCCGGCGGGGTTCGCGAGGGCGCGGAGCTTCGCGTACGGCACGGTGACGACCTCGGCGCAGACGAGCGCGACGTGCGGCAGGAAGTTCGGCCACACGGCCAGCCCGGCCCGCGTGAGGTACAGCTCGTACGGGAGGGGGTCGCCCGCGCGGCCCTCGGCGGACGCGAGCAGGTCGCGGCAGTCGGCGGTGTCCCCGCCGGAGGGGTACGCGGCGAGGTACAGCGCCTGGAGTTTCGGGGCGTTCAGGGCGGGCCAGACCGCGCCGGGCTGCGCGGCGAGCGCGACGGGCCTGCCGGTGCGGGCGGAGAGCGTCACGCCGCTCGTGTAGGCGTCCGGGTGCGCGCCGCCACAGAAGTACTGCGCGTCCTCGTGCAGCGACACCAGCGACGCGCTCTGCCACGACAGCGTCCCGCTGCCCGTGAAGTCCGTGCCGTTCTGCAGGTTCGTGCCGTACCCGCCGCGGCAGTCGAAGGCCGACGTGACGAGCTTCAGCTGCAGGTCCTGCAGCGCGGCGTTCAGCGCGGCACTTCCGCCCTGGACGCGCGGGTACGTGACGCCCGTCAGGGGTTCCTTCAGGCCGCCCGTCACCTTCTGCCACGGCCGGTCGAGTTTCAGGAAGGTGTACGGGTCGCCGGAACGGAGGTTCAGCAGGCCCGGCGAGGACGGCAGCGCGAGCGGCACGCGCGCCGCGTCCACGCGGTTCAGGGTGACGGGCAGGCGCGTGCGGCCGTCCGGGCTGCGCCACTGCCCACGCAGGCCCGTGCCGTCCGCCGAGAGGTCCAGACAGCCGCGCGCCACCTGCCCGTCCCCGGTGAACACGGCCTCCACCGCCGCCAGCGCGTACACGGCCGTGCGGTTGGTGGGGCGTCCGCGCGTGAGGGCGATGTCCAGCCCATACCGGTCGTAACTGTAGCGGTCCGGGTGCTCGCTCAGCTGCTCTCCCCCGCCGCGCGTGAGTTCCAGCGTGACGCGCTGCGTGCCGAGCGTGCCGCGGTACACGCCGACCGTCACGCCCTGCGGGAGGGCCGTGGCTTCCACCGCGCCGCACTGCGCGTACAGGGCGCGCCGGGCCGCGGCGTCCGCGTCACCGTCCGGGCCAGTGGTCTGGGCTTGGGCGGACAGCAGGGCGGTGAGGCCCAGCAGGGCCAGCAGGGAGGGAAGGCGCATACCCCGAGTGTAGATCAGGGAAACGGGAGCGGGCAGGTGAGGCCTGCGCCGTCACCCGCCCGCTCCGTCCCGGCAGGTCATACGGTTTTGATCCGGTTCCAGGGATGCCGGAAACAGCACCGACATCCCTTCTTGGGCAGAACGGACGCCCTACAGGACGCCTGCCCGCTTCTTGGGCAAAACAGCGCCCATGACTGGGACAGCTCCGCAGGAGAGGACGCCTGCCCGCTTCCACCTCCTCAAAACCGTACTTGTTGGTGCTTGCTTCGCTCGGCTGAACTTCCAAAGTTCAGCTCAAAACCGTATCAGTGGTGGCTGAAGTGCCCGAGCTGCGGGACGCGCGTCTGCCAGGGGTCGAGCGCGACGACCTCGCCGAACAGGTCGTACTCGTCGCTGTCCTCGATGATGGCCTGCACGCGGTCCCCGATCTTGACCTTCCCGGCGAAGTCCGCGGCGTACAGGTACACCTGCCCGTCGATGCCGGGGGCATCACCGGCGGTCCGGCCGATGAGGCGCGTGCCGGGCACGGTGTCGTCCTCGTCGTCGTTGTACTCGTCGATGATGACCTGCACGGTGCGGCCCACCTTGCGGGCGAGGCGTTCGGTGCTGATGCGCTGCGCGACCTCCATGAAGCGCGCGAGGCGTTCCTGCTTCACGTCCTCCGGCACGGCGCCGTCCAGGGCGTTCGCGTCCGCTTCGGGCACGTCGCTGTACGTGAAAGCACCCACGCGGTCGAGCTGCGCGGCCTCCAGGAAGTCCAGCAGTTCCTGGAATTCGGTTTCGGTCTCGCCGGGGAAGCCGACGATGAAGGTGCTGCGGATGGTGAGGTCCGGGCAGATCTCGCGCCAGCGGCGGATGGTGTCGAGCTGCTTGCCCGCGCCGGGGCGACGCATGAGCTTCAGGATGCGCGGCGACGCGTGCTGCAGCGGCACGTCCAGGTACGGGAGGATCTTGCCGTCCCGCATGAGTTCCACGACCCGGTCGACGTGCGGGTACGGGTACACGTAGTGCATGCGGACCCACACGCCCAGCTCGCCGAGTTCACGGGCGAGGTCGGTGAGGTGCGCGGCCACCTGGCGCTCCTGGAATTCGGAGTCGCGGTGCCGGATGTCCACGCCGTACGCGGAGGTGTCCTGCGAGATCACCATGAGTTCGCGCGTGCCGCCCGCCACGAGCCGGAACGCCTCGTACAGGACGCTGCCCGCATCGCGGGACACCTGCAGGCCGCGCAGTTTCGGGATGATGCAGAAGGCGCAGCGGTGGTTGCAGCCTTCCGCGATCTTCAGGTACGCGTAGTGGCGGGGCGTGAGCTTGACCTGCGCGGTGTCGCCCAGGCCGGGAATGAGGGCCGTGAAGGGGTTCTCGTCGCGCGGGAGCAGTTCGTGCACGGCGGCCATCACGTCGTCCACGGCTTCGCTGCCGGTGATGGCGGCGACCTTGGGGTGGCGGGCGCGGATCGTTTCGGGCCGCTCGCCGAGGCAGCCGGTCACGATGACGCGGCCCGTCGCGTCGAGCGCCTCTCCGATGGCGCTGAGGGATTCCTCCACGGCGGGCGTGATGAAGCCGCAGGTGTTCACGATGACGGTGTCGGCGTCCTCGTAGCTGTCGGCCACCTGGTAGCCCTCGGCGCGCAGCTGGGTGAGGATGCGTTCGCTGTCCACCAGGGCCTTGGGGCAGCCCAGGCTGATGAATCCGACCTTCTTGATGTCCGCGCCCGCATGTTCCTGCGGCGTCAGTTGCTGTGTCATGCCGTTCTCCCTGTGGTGTTGCTGGGCGTCGCCGCGAGTTCGGGGGCCGCCCTCAGCACGCGCCGCTCAGGTGCCCTGAGCAGTGTCGCGTCTCAACCGCGCATGTTAGCGCGTGAAGGCGTGATGAAGGGTGGCCCGGCAACAAAGTGAAGGGGCAGGAAGTTCGTGCGGATGCCCGGCGCTTCGTGCTCGTCCCACCCGGATTGAACGTGTGCAGGGTTCGACCGGGATCAGGATCAGTTGCGGTGGTCGCGCGGCGCGGCGTGGCAGCCGATCTCGTGCGGGCCAGGCAGCAAGCCGCGCGCCGCGAGTTCCTGCAGCACGTCCCGGCAGTAGGCACGCAGCACGTCCGGGTCGGCGTCTTCGACGGTCGTGGCGTCAAGGGCATACAGGCGGGCCTGCCGGGCCAGCCAGACGTCCAGGGCCGCGTCGCTCGTCATGCTGTCCAGTCTGCCACACCCCGGCCGGGCGCGGTCCGGTCCGGCACAACGAAACAGGGCAGCCGGAGCTGCCCTGCGGGAGTAATGGGTGTGGCGTTCAGTCGTCGGCGGCGGCGGCGTGCGACACGTCGCGCTCGTCGGCGGCCTTGAAGGCCTTGATGCCGCGCACGATGGCGATCGTCACGAAGTACGCCACGAGCGGCCCGACGAAGGTCATGATCCAGAAGGGCGCGACGGGCCACTGGAAGTCGTTCTTGTACCCGGCGACGCTCCAGACGATCAGCAGCGTGAAGAAGGCGATGCCGCCAGCGAGACGCTTGGGGTGGTCGGTGGGGTTCTCGCTGTAGTACAGGTTGTCCTTGCTCTTGTCGAAGACCGGGACGGCCAGCATGACGAGCAGGGTGAGGGTGGCGATCACGATACCGCCGATGAATTCCGGCCCGATCTCACCGCCGAACAGCGTGAACTTGGCGCTGGCGGGGATCATTTCGAGCACGCCGAAGATCCACAGCAGGTACCAGTCGGGCTTGATGTTCGCGACGGGGTTGTCGGACGCCGGGCCGAACACTTCGACCGGGTGCACGGGGATGAACGCGGCGAACAGGATCACGATGCCGGCCATCAGGAAGGCGAGCATGAGCGCGATGGGGGTCTGCTGGGTGCTGAGCGGCACGCCGACGATCTTCTTGTAGGCGATGCGCTTGGCGTACTGCGGCTGCGTGTGCTTCTGCTTGATCATGATCAGCATGTGCGCGCCGGTCAGGCCGAGCAGGATGGCGGGCAGCAGCATGATGTGGTAGCCGTACACGCGGGGGATCATGTAGGCGTTGTCGAGCGCGAACTTGCCGCCGAAGGCCGCCTGCGCGAGCCAGTCGCCGACCCAGGGGACGCTCTGCACGATGCCGACGACCACGCCGAGCGTCGTCTTGGCGAAGTTGTCGTAGGGGAGGCTGTAGCCGGTCACGGCGGTGATGATCGTGAAGACCAGCAGCAGCATGCCGATCCACCAGTTGATCTCGCGGGGCTTCTTGAAGCTGCCCGTGAAGTAGATGCGCATCATGTGCAGGATGCTGGCGGCGACCATCAGGTTCGCGGACCAGTGGTGGATGCGGCGCAGCATGTCGCCGAACGGCATCCAGTTGATGCGCAGGATGCTGCTGTACGCGGCGGGCACCATCTGGGTCTTGTCGAGGAAGCTGGGGACCATGCGGGTGCTCGGCTCGTACGACAGCGCCAGGAACACGCCGGTGAGGAGCAGCACGATCAGCGAGAACAGCGTGATCTCACCCAGGAAGTAGGTGTGATGCACCGGGAAGGCCTTGCGCAGGAACTTGTCGTTCAGGCGCGAGATGTTCAGACGTTCGTCGAGCCACTGGTTCATGCTTTCTCAAGCTCCTTCTTCTGCGTCTCGAACTCGGCTTCGGTGATGTCGTACGGCAGGGACTGGAAGAAGTCCTGCACGACGACCTGCCCACCGACGACCTTGATCGGCAACTGGGGGAGGCCCGCCGGGGGCGGACCGTCGGCCACTCGGCCACCTTGCGTCATGTCGTACACACCGCCGTGGCAGGGGCAGACGGCCGCTTCCTTCAGGCCCTTGGAGGGGTAGGCCTTCACTTCGACGGCGCAGCCGAGGTGCATGCACTGGCGGGAGTACACCACGATGCCCTGGTCGGTGCCCTTGATGTCGGTGGGCGCCTTGAGCTGCGCTTCGGGGAACTTGGCGATGATGAGCTGGTTGCGCGCGATGCCGCTCTTGACGACGTCGGTGCCGTTGACCTTGCCTTTCGGGAAGGCGAACACGACCTGCCCTTCCTTGATGTCGGCGAGCGCGACGGGCGCGTTGTTTTTGGCGGGGTCGGCGTACACGAGCACGTCGCCCTTGGCGGGCAGCGTCTTCTCGGGCGTGAGGGTGTTGGCGGGCTTGACGCCGCCGACGATGCTGAGCAGGCTCAGGCCGCCGATGCCGACGGTGGTGCCCATGGCCGCGTTGATGAACTTGCGGCGGGTCATTTCGGGGTCCTGACGTACGTACTTGGTCACAGCGGTCCTCCCTTGCTGTCTGGGGTGCGTTCGGGTGTGGCGGGCCACCTTGCCCGCCACGGGTGGGGGTTTACCAGGGGAATTCGCCGCTGGCGTCCTCGACGACGACCTCGCCGTCCATGAAGTACTTCTTGTAGAGGCCGAGCACGAGCGCGATCAGCAGCACGACCATCGCGGCGTAGAAGCCTTCGGCGGTGACCTGCGGGGCGACGGGCGTGGCGGCGTTCATGCCGGCGATGCTGGTGAGGATCTCGCGGACGAACAGCACGCTGAAGAGGATCACGCCGGCCATCGCAGCGATCATCGCGGTGATGGTCATGGGGGTGCTGCGGACCTTGTGGATGCCGGGGCGCAGTTCGGCGCCTTCCGCCCAGTGGCTGTACAGGCCGATGATGCCGTACGTGAGGAGCAGCATCACGAAGGTCACGAGGAAGATCTCGGGCAGCTTGATCTCTTCGGGCACGAAGCGCGATCGTACGCGGATGACTTCGGGGCTGACCTTGCCGGCGCCCTCGGCGAGCGTGGCGGGCGTGACGAGGTCCTCGCTCTTGTTGCCCCAGCTGTTCAGGACGTAGTTGGCGACGGCGTACACCTCGTTGTCCTTGAGCTTGCCGCCGTTCTCGATCCCGAAGGCGGGCATGGGCGCCTTGCCTTTCAGGATGCGGGTCACGACGAGCGCGTGGTCGCCGGTGATGGCGGTGTTGGCCGCGAGTTTGGGGCCCACGCCGCCCTGACCGGCCGCGCCGTGGCAGCCCGCGCAGTTCGCTTCGTAGATCGCCTTGCCGCTGGTGGGCCACTCCTTGGCGATCACGGCACTCAGGGCCGGATCGACCGCGACCGGCTCCGGCGCGGTCTCGGTGTTGAACATGAAGAGCAAGATGATCCACATGAAGGCGGCCACCACGATGGCCACCGCTGGCATGACTGCGTCGTTTCGTTCCACGTTTCCCCTCTCGTTTGGCCTGCTGCCCCCGGGTCTGGCCCGTTGGGCAGGTGCGCGCCTCACCCGAATGCTGACTTGAACCGAAGGCGGCGACGGGCGAAGCGTGCAGCCCTTCTGATGCGTTCAGCGTACCATGCCCCGGCGGCGTGCCAGAATCCTGCCACACCTGCCCGCAGGCGTTTTACCCGCCCGGTAACCACCCGGACATTCGGACGAGCCGGAAGGCGCAGCTCTGGCCAGTCTGATTCGTCACGTCACACTGTAATCCCGTGTGCCGGGCGGCGTCAGTAAGAATGTCCCCCGAACGGCCCTCCGAGGGCGTGCAGCAGCGGCCAGATTGTAGCGGCGAGCAAGGTCACGTCCCGGTTGTCCGGATGTTCGCGCGGGTCGCTGCCGTCCACGCTCAGCACCGCCACGCTGAGCGGCCTGGGCAGCAGCAGCAGGCCCGCGTCGTGGTGCACGCCCGTCAGTTCGCCGCTCTTGGACAGCACCCGGTACAGCGGCTCGCCGTCCACGCCGCGCGGCACGTGGCGCGCCAGGATGTCCCGGAACTGCTGGCGGCCCAGGATGTCCAGCGCGAGGCGGGTGTGCGCGTCGTCCAGCAGTTCGTGCCGGTACAGGCGCGTCAGGAGCGCCGCAGTGTCGCGGGCGGTGGTGGTGTTGCGTTCCCCGCGCCGCTGCGCGTCGTTGCGCAGCTCCGGCGGAAGCTGCAGGCGGCCCACCAGCCGCGTGTCCGGCAGGGTCTGTGCCAGCCACGCCTGCACCCGCTCCAGGCCCAGCCGGGAGATGACGAGGTTCGTGGCGGTGTTGTCGCTCACGATCACCATCAGGGTCAGCAGGTCCTCCCAGGTGGGCGTCAGGCCCGGCGAGAGTTCGTGCAGCACGCCGCTGCCCGGCACGCGGTCCTCGGCGCGCAGCGGCACGCGCTCCGCGAGCGGCACCTCGCCCTCCTGCGCGGCCAGCAGGCCCCGCACGAGCAGCGCGACCTTCACGATGCTGGCGGCAGGCAGCGCCTCGTCCGGACGTTCGGCGTGCAGCGTCTCCCCCGTCCGGGCGTCCTGTACCACCACTGCCACGCGGCCCGCGAAGCCCTGAGAGGTCAGGGCGCGCTGCACCCCGCCCATCATTCCAGGTCCGGGAGGAGGCCCGCCAGGCCCGCGAAGGGGTGCGGGGCCGCGACCGGCCTCAGGGTGCAGAACGGGACGGCGCCCTCCGGCTCCACGCGGTGCGGGCAGGTCGGGCACTCCGGGAACGCCTGATCGGTGTACGCGAGGTCCGCTTCCCCGGACGCGAGGTCCCAGGTGCGCTCGCAGCCCGCGCGGTACGTCTGGACGCCGGGCGCCGGGCGGGCCTTACGACTGCTCAAGGTTCGCGATGCCTTCGCGCAGGGCGTACAGGGCCGCCTGCGTGCGGTTGTTGAGCTGGAGCTTGTTGAAGATCTCGGACAGGCGGTTGCGGACCGTCTTCTCGGAGATGTCGAGCCGCATGGCGATGTCCTGGTTCGAGAAACCCTGCGCGAGCAGCTTCAGGATGGTCGTCTCGCGTTCGTTCAGGTCGGCGTGCTTCTCGCTGGGCAGCACCTCGCGCTTGTCGCGGAAGTCGTCGAGGACGTTCTGCGCCATTTCCGGGTCGAGGAGCGCCTCGCCGCCCGCGACGCGCCCGATGGCGTCGAGGAGCGTGGCGGCGTCCGCGTCCTTCAGGATGTACCCGCGCGCTCCGGCCTTCACGGCCTCGAACACGTAACGGTCCTGGCGGTACATGGTGATCATGATGACCTTGGCCTGCGGGTCGATCTCCAGGATGCTCTGCGTGGCCTTCACGCCGTCGAGTTCCGGCATCTGGATGTCCATCAGGATCACGTCGGGGTGGGTGTCGGCCGCGTACCGGATCGCTTCGCGGCCGTTGGCGGCCTCGCCGATCACGCGCATCCCTTCCGATTCCAGCAGGCTTCGTAGGCCCTGCCGGAACAGGGCGTGGTCGTCGGCGAGCAGCACACGAATCATGCGGGCAGTGTAGTGCCTGCGCGGGGCGGCGAGTGTCCGTCAGGTTGCCGTCCGGCGGGCGGGCGCATGCAAGGGTCGTGTCAGACCGGGCCTGTTAGACTTTCCTCATGAACATTACCGTCTTCGACGCGCTGCTCGTGAGCCTGTGGGCGGCCGTGACCGCACTGGGCGCCCGGCGCGGCCTGGGCGGAGCCGTGTGGGGCGTGCTGGGGGTCGCCGCGTGCTTCCTCGTGAACCTGCTCGCCCCGAACGGCCTCGTGGGCCTCGTCGCGGCCCTGCTGCTGGGCGTGGGGGCCGTGCTGGCCGCCCGCCGACTCATCCGCGAACCGCTCACCGAGACCTGGCACCTGCTGGCGGGCGGGCTGGGCGGCTTCGCTCTGGGCGCGGTGCTGGTCGGCACGCTCGCCCTGAACTTCCCCATCCAGACGGTCGGGGACGTGCGCCGCTACCCGAGCGACACGCTGCCCGGCCCGGTCTACTACCCGCTGTACAACTCGTACATCCGTCAGTCGCTGAACACGCTGTGGGGCCCGAACGGCAACACGGCGCTGCGGGTGCTGCTCATCCCAGACCAGCAGCACCTGCCTGCCCCCGCCGCCCGCCGCCGCTGACGGACGCGAGGCAGCACACGGGGAGGGCCGCCCGCAGTGAGCGGCCCTCCTCTCCTCATTCCTTCCAGCCGACCCTGGTGTGCGTGCCGTCGCAGTACGGCTTGTTGCTGCTCTGCCCGCAGCGGCAGAGGGTGGCGCGCACGTCCTGCACCTCTCCGGCGGGCGTCACGATCCGCAGGTCGCCGCGAATGCCGAGCGGCCCGTCCGGGTACGGCGTGATGCGGGTCGGCACGTCCGGCTGTTCCGGGGCGGCGCCGTCCAGCAGGACGTGCAGCGCGCCGCTCGGGCAGCGGTGCACCACGGCCTGCACCTCAAGGGCGGGCGCGTGCTGCGGCTGAATCCACGGGCGGGCCGACACGTCGAACACCTGCGGGAGGCCCTGCACGCACACGCGCGCGTGAATGCAGCGGGCCGCGTCGTAACTCACGATCACGCCGGGCGCGGTGTACGCGCGGCCGTAGAGCATCGCCTGATCGGACACCGAACCTGGGGGTGTCGTGCCGCCGGGAGTGTGGGTCATGCCGCAGCATACTCCGCCCCGTCCCGGCCGGGCGGCGGGTCAGCGGTGGTACGGCTCGCCGCGGCTGATGGTGCCCGCCCGGTACAGCGCCTCGACGAGCACCACCATCGCCAGGTCGTGCGGGAGCGTCAGGCTGCCCAGCGACCAGAGGGTGTGCGCGGCGGCGCGCAGTTCGTCGGTGTGCCCGTCCGGCCCACCGATCGCGAAGGCGAGTTCGCCGGTGCCGCCCAAGCCCTGCGCGTCAATGAAGGCGCTGAGCGCCTCGCTCGTCCACTGCCGTCCGCGCGGGTCGAGCGCGATGAGGGGCGCGCGGCCCGCCGCCTTCAGGATCGCCTGGCTTTCCTTCGCGGGCGTACTGCCCGGCACGCGCGTCACCTGCAGCTTGTGGTAGTGGCGCAGGCGGAGGGCGTACTCGTCCCAGCCGGTGCGGGCGTACGCCAGCCTCGGCTCGCCGACGGTGATCAGGTGAAGCCGCATACCGGCCAGCATAGAGCACGCCCGCCCGTGCCGGACGGCCACGTCCCGCGCTGCAGCGTGCGTGCCCGCGCTCGGGCTACACTGTGCCGATGTTCCGGGAACGTGCGGGCGTGGGCAAGGTATGAATTACGCGGCCAGTCTGGCGGTGGTGGTGATCCTGACGTTCTTCTTCCCGCTGGCGGTGAAGGTGGGGCTGTGGTACGACGTGCCCAGGTCGCTGGTGAACACGACGCTCGGCACGCTCGTGATGTTCGTGACGGCCACCCTGG
Organism: Deinococcus aquiradiocola; assembly: GCF_014646915.1. Taxonomy (NCBI): domain Bacteria; kingdom Thermotogati; phylum Deinococcota; class Deinococci; order Deinococcales; family Deinococcaceae; genus Deinococcus; species Deinococcus aquiradiocola. Next base: position 15,825 of record NZ_BMOE01000015.1, read on the forward strand.
TGATCCGCAGTCAGGTGGGACGGCACCGGCGCGCGGCCGAGCAGCTGGACCTGGCGCGCGCGCAGGTGGGCGCGGACCCCCAGAATCCGCGCGCGTACTTCCTGGGCGGCGAGCACCTCGCGACGCTGCTGCTGCGGCTGGGGCGGCGCCGGGAGGCGGCCGAGGTGATCGACCGGTACGCGAGGCTGGGCGGCGCGCGCGAATCGGAAATCGTGTCGCTGCGCGAACAGCTGCTGCAGGCAGAGCGCAGACAGAAAAGGGGCGGGTAGAATAAGGTATGCGGGCCTACAGGGGAATCATTGAGGACGGCGTGGTGGTGTTGCAGGACGGTGCCCGGCTCCCGGAGGGAACGGTGGTGACCGTCACGGTCGGGGAGGCCGAACTGCTGCGTGCCACCATCAGCAGCGCCTTCCGGGGCCAGCGGAAGGTCCGGGTGCGGCTCAAGCCGACGACGGGTCTGGTGGCGGAACGCCCGCAGCCGGAGCCCGTCTAGGTGCGCGCGGACCGAATCGGCTCCCGGCGGGAGCGCGCGTGACACTGGACGCCTCACCCATTCACGTGTGGCTGGTGCCGACACCGGTCGGGAACCTGGGCGACATCACGCTGCGCGCCATCGAGGTGCTGCGCGGCGCGGACGCCGTCGCGTGCGAGGACACGCGACGCAGCGGGCAGCTGCTCACGCACCTGGGCATCTCGCGGCCACTGGTGCGGCTGGACGCGCACACCATGAAGCGCGCGCCGGGCGTGCTGGAGCAGTACCCCAGGCTGGCGTACGTGTCCGACGCGGGCACGCCCGGCATCTCGGACCCCGGCGCGGAACTGCTGGCACTGGCGCTGGAACTGGGCGGGAAGGCGGAGGTGCTGCCGGGCCCGACGGCGTTCGTCCCGGCGCTGGTGCTGTCCGGCCTGGACGGCGGGCGCTTCACCTTCGAGGGCTTCCTGCCGCGCGGTGGGCGGGAGCGGCGCGAGCGGCTGCAGGCGGTCGCGGGGCGCCCCGAGACGACCCTCATCTACGAGAGTCCCCACCGGCTGCACGCCACGCTGGAGGAACTGGCGGAACTGTGCGGCCCGGAGCGGCGGGCGAGCGTCACGCGGGAACTCAGCAAACGGTTCGAGGAGACGGTGCGCGGCACCCTGCCTAGTCTGGCCGCGCGCTTCGCGGACGGCGTGAAGGGCGAGATCGTGATCGCGCTGCAGGGCGCTCCGGCGCAGGTGCAGGACCCCGCGGACGCGGGCCACGCGGAGGTCGCGGCGGCCCTGGCGGCAGGGGGCGGCAGCGTGCGCGACATCCGGGAGTTGTTACAGGGAAGGGGTTTGCGTAAGAATGACGCTTATGAGCTGGCCCTGCGAGCCGTCCAGGATCACGCCGCCCCCCACGGGGACGGCGCGTGACCCGCGCTGGCACGACACGGTCCAGCGGGGAGCCGCATGACCCACACCGATTCTCAGCCTGACCAGACCGCGAACCCCGAACCCGTCGCCGACCTCTCCACGCTGCCCGGCCCGGATGGAAGCACTCCCACCAACACGGCCGGACTGAAACGCATCGCGGTCCTCACGAGCGGCGGCGACGCGCCCGGCATGAACGCCGCGATCCGCGCCGTGGTGCGCGCCGCGACCTTCCACGGCATCGAGGTCGTCGGCGTGAGACGCGGCTTCCAGGGACTGCACGAAGGCGACATGCGCCTCCTGGGACCCCGCGACGTCGCCAACATCATCCAGCGGGGCGGCACCATCCTGCTCACCGCCCGCTCGCACACGTGGCGCTCCCCGGAAGGCCGCACGCTCGGCGCGAACCACCTCAAGGCGTGGGGCGTGCAGGGCCTCATCGTGATCGGCGGGGACGGCAGCTTCCACGGCGCGCACTACCTGCAGCAGGAGCACGGCATCCCCGTGGTCGGCGTGCCCGGCACCATCGACAACGACCTGTACGGCACGGACCACACCATCGGGTACTTCACGGCCGTCGAGACGGCCCTGGACGCCGTGGACAAACTGCGCGACACGGCCGCCAGCCACGAACGCATCTTCGTGGTGGAAGTCATGGGACGGCACGCGGGCCACATCGCGCTCGACGTGGCCGTCGCGGGCGGCGCCGAGGAAGTGTTCCTGCCGGAAGACGAGAAGCCCGACGAGCACATCGCGGAAGTCGTGCGCCTGAGCGCCTCCAAAGGCAAGGCCAGCAGCATCCTGATCGTCGCGGAAGGCTACCCGGGCGGCGGGGCGGCCGTCACCGCCGCCATCGAAGCGCAGACGGGCCTCGACACGCGGCTCACCATCCTGGGGCACATCCAGCGCGGCGGGAGCCCCGTCAGCAGCGACCGCGTGCTCGCGTCACGGCTCGGCGAGGCCGCCGTGCTGGCCCTGATGGACGGCAAGAGCGACGTGATGGTCGGGCGCGGCAACGGCGGCATGACCTTCACGCCGCTCGCCGACACCTGGGAGAAACGCAAGGACGTGAGCCGCGACCTGTACCGCTGCGCCAGGACGCTCAGCATCTGAACCGAACGATCTGACCGGAGGGCGTGTCTCGCCTCTCCCCTGCCGTGCCGCCCGCGAGAACGTCCGGGCGGCACGCGTCGTGTCGCCGTGCGGCGCGGCCTGCCGCCGGGAGCGGGGCAGGCGAACTGTTCTACACTCGTCTCATGCTCGTTGACCGCATACAGTTGGAGGCGCGTGAGGCGCAGACGCTGGCCCCGTACGCCACGCTCAGCCGCGCCAGCCGGGGCCGCCTGCACCCGGAGCCGGAGTCGGCCACCCGGACCGCCTTTCAGAAGGACCGCGACCGGGTGCTGCACACGGCGGCCTTCCGGCGGCTGGAGTACAAGACGCAGGTGTTCCTGAACTCGCAGGGCGACCATTACCGCACGCGGCTCACGCACACGCTGGAGGTCGCGCAGGTGGCGCGTTCCGTGGCGCTCGCGCTGGGCCTGAACGAGACGCTGTCCGAGACGATCGCGCTCGCGCACGACCTGGGCCACCCGCCGTTCGGGCACGCGGGCGAAGCGATCCTGAACGGCCTGATGGACGGTCACGGCGGCTTCGACCACAACGGGCACACGCTGAGGATCGTGACGCAGCTGGAGGACCGCTACCCGGAATTCCCGGGCCTGAACCTCACGCGGGAGACGCTGGACGGCCTCGCGAAGCACAGTCAGCTGGCGTCGGGGCAGCACAGCCTCGAAGCGCAGCTGGTGAACGTCGCGGACGGCCTGGCGTACAGCGCGCACGACCTCGACGACGGGCTGCGCAGCGGCCTGATCGGGCCGCACGACCTGCGCGGCCTGCCGCTGTGGGAGCACCTGCTCGCGCGACTGAACCTGAACGAGACGGCCCTGACCGAGAAGGACCGCCGGACCCTGCAGCGGGAACTGCTCGGCTGGCTGATCTCGGACCTCGTGGCGGCCAGTCACGCGCGCATCGTGGCGGCGGGCGTGGCGTCGCTGGCGGACGTGGCGGCTCAGCCGTCCAGCCTGATGGGGTTCAGTGACGCGATGAGCAGCGGCCTGAAGGAACTCGGGCAGTTCCTGCGCAGCCGCCTGTACCACCACCCGGTCGTGCTGCGGCAGGTGTCGCAGGCGGAGCACTGCCTGCACGGGCTGTGGCGCGCGTACCTGAAGCGTCCCGGCATGCTCCCGCCGGGCGCGCAGGCGCGGCTCGCGCAGGACGGTCTGGAGCGCACGGTGTGCGATCACCTGGCGGGCATGACGGACCGGTACGCGCTGGAGGAGTTCCGCAGCCTGCACGGCATGGCCTGATCCGGTCCTCGGCTGAACACCCGGAGTTCAGTTCGGCACCGGATCAGTGGCGGGTGCAGTTCAGTGGCGGGCGCAGTTCAGTGGCGGGCGCGGCGCAGGCGGGCGGGCAGGGCGGCGAGCGCCTGCGCGTCGTCGGCGGGCGCGAACACGTCGAGGTAAGGGAGGGCGGCGGCCATGCCGCGCGCGACCGGCAGGTAGCCGGGAATCCCGGCGAGCGGGTTGAGCCACACGAGGCGGCCGCTCTGCCGGGCGAGTTCGCGTACGGCGCGTGTGAGGACCTGCGGTTCGCCGGTGTCGAGGCCGTCGCTGAGGATGAGGGTAATGGTGTCGGGCGTGAGGTGCGCGCGTTCGTCCCGCGTGAGTTTCAGGAGGTTGTCGCCGATGCGGGTGCCGCCGCCCCAGCCTTCGCCGAGGTCGGGGAGGCGCACGGTCCAGAGGGTGCCGCGCGTGAGCGAGTGCCGCAGGGTGGGCGTGAGGCGCGTCAGGCCGGTCGAGAAGCTGTACACCTCGACGCGGCGTGTGCGGAGCATCAGGGCGGCCGCGTAGCGCAGGAGCAGCGTGGCGTGCGGGGCCATGCTGCGGCTGCCGTCCAGCACGATCAGGAAACGGGGGCTTCGGCGCGGGTGCCCCTGGTAGCGGGGGTGGGCGGGGTCGCCGCCGGTGCGGAGCGAGGCGCGCAGCGTGCGCCGGAAGTCGAAGCGCGTGCCGGTGGGGCGGGGCGTCCAGCGGCGACTGCGGCCGAGCTGCACCTCGCGCACGAGGGCGGTCGCGGCGGCGAGCAGGTCGTCGAGGTTGCCCGCGTGGCCCTCGTCCGCGTCCTGCCGCGCGGCGTGCGGGCTGAGCTGGCTGCGCAGCTGCCGTCCGGCGTCCTGGTCGTCCTGGCTGTCGGCGCTGCCGGGCTGCTGGCGGCGCACGGGGGTCTGCTCTCCGCTGCCGTCGCCGTCCCGGGGGTCCGCGTCCTGGCCGCGTTCCTCGGGGGGGCCGGGCGGCTGCGTGCCGGGTTTCTGCACGCCGAGCGGTTGCAGGTCGGCGTCGCCCGCGCCGCGCCGCAGGAAGTGGTCGCGGAAGGCCTCGTCGAAGATGGGGGCCTCGTGGCGGTGAGCGGTGAGCAGGGCGCGCAGGGCGTCCTGCATCTGGACGGGGTCGAGGGTGTCGAGGAGCGTCATGGCGCGCAGGGCGTCGGCGGTCTCGCCCGGCCCGACCTTCAGGCCGAGGGCGCGCAGGGTCCGCACGAACTCGCTCATGCTGGCGCTCAGGTCAGGCACGCGCCTCCCGCCGGGCTGCCGTCACACGCTTCCTTCCCGTTCCGTCCGGACTGAGCCCGCACACCCCGCGGGATTCGACCGGAATCCGGATCAGTGGGCGGGGGCGCGTCCGGGGCGCAGCAGGGCATACAGGCTCACGAGCGCCCACACGCCTTCCAGCAGGATGAAGCCGTAGTTCACCTCGCGCACCGCGACGTAGGCGAGCAGGCCGCTGCCCACGGCGTTCAGGGCGGAGTACGCGCGGCTGCCGCTCTTCATGCGGCCCGCCTGGTTGGCGATGTACGCGGCGAGCACCTGCACGGCGCCCAGCACGGAGAGGATCTGCAGGGGTTCCATGCGGGGTATTCCAGCAGACGGTCGGCGCGGCGCGGTGAGCGGGGTGTAGGGGGGCGCTTACACTCGCACGGCGCATCACATGCCCCGCATGGCGGCCCCCACGAGCGCCTGCACGTTCAGGCTCACGAGCTGCTGGTCCTCGCGGAGCTTCAGGACGCAGCCGAGCGTGTCGCGCACCACGTCGGGCGTGAGGGCGTCCTGGTGCAGCACGGTGAGCGCCTCGGCCCAGTCGAGCGTTTCGGCCACGCCGGGCGCCTTTGAGAGCGGCAGGGCGCGCAGGTACTGCACGGCGGCGCCCACCTGCCGGGCGAGGTCCTCGCGAATGTGCGGGAGGCGCGCGCGGATGATGTCCAGTTCGTCCTCTGGGCTGGGGTAGTCCACCCACAGGTACAGGCAGCGGCGGCGCAGGGCGTCGCTGAGTTCGCGCGCGCGGTTGCTCGTCAGGATGACGTGGGGGCGCGTGACGGCCTGCACCGTGCCGAGTTCGGGGATCGTGATCTGCCACTCGGCGAGCAGTTCGAGCAGGAACGCTTCGAAGGCGTCGTCGGCGCGGTCCACCTCGTCGATCAGGAGGACGGGGGCCGCGTCCTGCATGATGGCGTCCAGCAGGGGGCGGCGCAGCAGGAAGTCCGGGCCGTACAGGTCGGCCTCGTGCGCGTGGCCCTGCGTCTCCCCGAGGCGCAGGCGCAGCAGCTGGCGGGGGTAGTTCCACTCGTACAGGGCGCTCTGCGCGTCGAGGCCCTCGTAGCACTGCAGGCGGATGAGGCGCGTACCGAGCGCCAGGGCGAGCGTCTTGGCGGCCTCGGTCTTGCCGACGCCGGCCGGTCCTTCCAGCAGCAGGGGGCGGCCGAGCGCCGTGACCAGCGTGAGGGCGGTGGCCAGGGGCCCGGACGCGACGTAGCCGCGCGTGCGGAAGGCCCCCTGCAGGTCCGGCAGGGGCAGCTGTGGAGTCATGTGCGGGCAGTGTACCGGGTGAGCGGTTGGAAAAACGTGGGTCGGGGCCACGCTCGGCTCCCGACCCGTTCCGTGCGCGCCGGTTCCGGCGCAGGCGTTCAGCTGAGCTTGTAGCCCTTGACCGCGAAGCGCACGGCGGTGCGTTCCTCGTTCTCGATGTCGAGCTTCACGAAGGCGGGCTGGACATGCATGTCCAGGTTCTCCGGAATGATGTACCCGCGCGCGATGGCGATGGCCTTCACGGCCTGGTTGACGGCGGCTGGCCCGATGGCCTGCACCTCCACCTCGCCCTGCGACCTGAGCAGCGCCGCGATGGCCCCCGCCACCGCGTTCGGCCGCGACTTCCCCGATACCTTCAAGGTTTCCAAGCCTTCCCCCCCAGTTGTGTCCTTCCCGATGTCGATTCAGCGGCGTAGTGCTGCAGCATGATGCTGGGCGGCCCTTCCGGCCACGTCGCCTGCCCCTGCGGGCGGGATTCGTGGTCAGCCTCTGTCCGCTTCCCCAAACGGCAGAGGTTACCTGCCAGCATAAAGGGGGCCTGTCCGGAGGTCAAATGTCCCGCCCGGCAGCTCCCCTGGGGGCCGTGCAGGAGCGGGCCGGACCGACCTGCGGCGCGCCCCTGAGCGCGTGTCTGGACAGGGCCGCGCCCACGGGCCGCCGGAGTCCCACACTGATGGATATTTTCGCAATGGTGTACACCACACACCAATACCGTCCGGCCCACCGGGATAATGACGCGGACGGGAGAAGCGCACAGGCACCGCAGTCCCCGGCCCCGGCGTCGCCTCCCGGTTCGTACGCACCGCCCCACACGCGCGGGTCAGCACCTCCAGGCGCACGCCACGTTCAGATCCGCACGACCGGCCCCGCCGCACCGCGAACGGGTCGGCGCTCCCCACCTCCCAGGAGACTGCCATGACGAACCCCCAACCCCGCACGACCCCACCCACCCTGCGCGGCCAGCTGCGCGAGGACGGTCAGCACGACAGCCTCTACCGTCAGGCGGAACGCGCGCGGCTCGAACCGCGCTTTCCCGGCAGCTTCGACAGCGTCGGGCACGACGCCTGCGGCATCCTCTGCAAGATCCGCAAGACCGGGGAGGCCACGCACGGCAACGTCGTCCGCGCGCTGGAAGAACTGGCGCACATGGCGCACCGCAGCGGCGAGGTGCGCGGCGAGGGCGACGGGGCAGGCATCCAGACGGACATCCCCCGCCGCCTCTGGAAGACGTGGTACGACGAGGCACACCTGCCGAGCGCCACGGTGGACGCACCGGAATTCTTCGTGGCGCACCTGTTCGTGCCGCAGGGCCTGAACGTCCGCGAGATTCAGGACGCGCTGCGGGTCCTCGCGCCACGCTACGGCGTGCAGGTGCAGCTGGAACGCGTGGGGCAGGTGTACAGCAGCGCGCTCGGGCCGGTCGCGCGCCTCACCGAGCCGCAGTTCGTGCAGCTGAGCGGCACGGTGCAGGGCGACACGTCCGGCGACCGTAACCGGCAGCTGTTCCGGCTGGGTCTCGCGCTCGAAGCGCAGCAGCCGGTGCACGTCGTGAGCCTCAGCACGCACAGCGTCGTGTACAAGGTGCGCGGCAGCGCCGAACTCCTCCCCCGCTACTACCCGGACCTGTCGCACCCGGAGTTCGTGTCGGTCTGCACCATCGGGCACAACCGCTACAGCACCAACACCCTCAGCACCTTCGAGCAGGTGCAGCCGTTCACGCTGCTCGCCCACAACGGCGAGATCAACACCATCGACCGCCTCCGCAAGGAAGGCGACCAGCTGGGCCTGCCGCTCACGGGCGGCAGCGACAGCCAGGACCTGAACCGCGTGCTGGCCGGGCACATCCACGTGCAGGGCCTCAGCCTGCTCGAAGCGATCGAGAGCGTGTTCCCGCCGGTCCTGAGCGAAGTCAAGAGCTTCAGCACCAGCCTGCAGAGCGCGTACATCGGCCTGCGGGCCGGGGGCGGGCCGCTCGCGCAGGGTCCGGCCGCCATCATCTCCCGCGATCAGGACGAGTGCGTGTTCTCGGTGGACGCGATGGGCCTGCGGCCCCTGTGGTTCGGCGAGACGGAAAAGGAGTACTTCTGGTCGTCGGAGCGCGGCGTGATCCCGCTCGGCAGCATGGTCGCGGACCCGGCCCCCTTCGCGCCCGGCGAGAAGATGGTCGCGGAACTCGGGGCGGGCACGGTGCGCCTGCACGCCAACGAGCAGGTGCAGCGACTCGTGCTGGAGCGCGTCCACCAGAAGGGCTACAACTTCGACGGCGCGCACGCCCGCGTGCAGGGACCGCACCTGGAACCGCTCGACAGCGACCTCCCGCAGTTCAGCAAGGCCGCCAGAGCGGCGTTCGGCTGGGACCGCTGGGACGAGGAGTACGTCAAGGCCGTCGCGGACCGTGGCGCGGAACCCATCGCGTCGCTCGGCTTCGACGGGCAGATGCCCGCCCTGAAGGCCGACAAGCCGAACCTCGCGGAGTTCTTCCGTGAGACGGTCGCCGTCGTCACGAACCCCGCCATCGACCGGGAACGCGAGATCGAGCACTTCTCGACCCGCGCGCTGCTCGGGCGCCGCCCCCTGCCGGGCAGCAGCGACGGCAACAGCGTGGACCTGCTGACGCCCGTGCTGGCCGTCACGCGCGCCGTGGCCGAACGGCACGGCACCCTGACCGTCGCGGGCCTGAAGGCCGCGCTGAAGGTCCAGACGCTGCCCGTGAACCTGCGGCAGCGCGAGAACATCACGGACGCCCTCACGCGCCTGAAGGTGTCGGCAGTGGAAGCGGTTCAGAACGGTGCGGAAGTCCTGCTGCTCGACGACACCGCCCTGTACGCCGATGGCGACGCCGCTCTCGACATCGTCCTCGCCGTCGGCGCGCTCGAAGGGCACCTGACCGCCACGCGGAACGACGCGGGCGTCAGCCTGCGCCGCCTGACGAGCGTGGTCGTCCGCAGCGCCCAGGTCCGCAACCTGCACGACCTGATGCTGCTCGTCGGACTGGGCGCCGAAGCGGTCGAACCGGCCGCCGCGTACGCCCTGTACCCCAGCCCCGAAGCCGAGAGCAACCTCGTGGCGGGCCTCACCAAAGGCGTCGAGAAGGTCATGAGCACCATGGGCATCCACGAACTGCGCGGCTACGGCCAGATCTTCGCGGCGCTCGGCCTGTCCCGCGACCTGCTCGCCGAACTCGGCGTGCGCGGCTTCTGGGGCGGCGAGGTGAGCGGCCAGCAACGGGGCTACAGCCTCAAGGCGCTCGGCGCGACCCTCCGCCGCCGCCTCGAGAAGTACCAGGCGAACAGCGAGATCATGGACCGCGACCAGCGCTTCAACCCGCGCGTCTTCAAGGCCGCCTTCAGCCTCGCGAACGGCGAGATCGACGCGAGCGACTACCAGGCCCGCATCCGCGCCCTGGAGACCGAGATGCCGCTCGCCGCGCGACAACTGCTGGAATTCCGCACGCCCGGCGACGCCGAGAACATCGACCCGGACAGCGTGGACCTCGCCATCGGCGGGCACAGCCTCCCCTTCGTGATCTCCGCCATGAGCTTCGGCTCGCAGGGCGAGACGGCCTTCCGCAGCTACGTGGAAGCCGCCAAGAAGCTGAACATGATGGCCATGAACGGCGAGGGCGGCGAGATCCCCAGCATGATCGGCCAGTACAACCACTGGCGCGGCCAGCAGGTCGCGTCCGGCCGGTTCGGGGTGAGCAGCACCATGCTGAACAGCTGCCACGTCATCGAGATCAAGGTCGGGCAGGGCGCCAAGCCCGGAGAGGGCGGCCACCTGCCCGGCAAGAAAGTCACCGACAAGGTCGCCGAGGCGCGGCACGCGGTGCGCGGCATCGACCTGATCAGCCCCAGCAACAACCACGACGTGTACTCCATCGAGGACCTCGCGCAGCTCGTCGAGGAACTCAAGACCATCAACCCGAACGCCAAGATCTCCGTCAAGGTGCCCGTCGTGCCCGGCATCGGCACCATCGCCATGGGCGTCGCCAAGGCCGGCGCGCACATCATCACCCTGTCCGGCTTCGAGGGCGGCACCGGCGCGGCCCGCAGCCACGCCCTCAAGTACGCCGGGATGCCCGTCGAGTTCGGCGTGAAACGCGCGCACCGCGCCCTGACGCAGGCGGGCCTGCGCGACAAGGTGGAACTGTGGGCCGACGGCGGCCTGAAAACCGCGCTCGACGTGGCCCGCATGGTCGCGCTCGGCGCGGACCGCGTGGGCTTCGGGACGCTCAGCATGGTCGCCATCGGCTGCACCATCTGCCGCGGCTGCCAGCTCGACACCTGCCACGTCGGCATCGCCACGCAGGTCGAAACGCAGGAACAGGCGACCGCGCACGGCATGAAACGCTTCGTGCCGCGCGAACTGCCCAACGAAGTGCAGCGACTCCACACCTTCTACAGCGCCGTCGCCAGCACCCTGCGCGAGATCGTGGCGGGCCTCGGCCTGAGCAGCCTCTCGGACCTGCGCGGCCGCAGCGACCTCCTCACCGCGCAGACGAGCGCCCTCGACCTGACCGAACTGCTCGAACGCGTCGAGGAACCCGAAGCGTGGAAGGCCATCGGAAGCCGCGTCATCCACAAACCCCTCAACTACATGACGCGCATGGTGAGCGAATGGGTCAGTGACGCCATCGCCGACGAGGGCGAGGACGACGTCGTGTACCGCGACGGTCCCGTCGCCAGCGCCGAACGCGCCCTCGGCACGCACCTCGTCGGCACGCTCGCCCGCGAACGCCGCATGAGCCAGGGCCGCCGCGTGCAGCTGCACTTCGAAGCCGGCTCCATCCCCGGCAACGGCCTGGGCGCCTTCAACAACGCGCCCGTCGACATCCAGGTGGACGGCGGCGCGCAGGACGGCGTCGGCAAGAGTGCCCTGGGCGGCCGCATCGTGATCCTCAAGGGCCGCAACCACCAGGGGAACCGCGTGGACGGCTCGGTCGGCAAGAGCTTCGCGTACGGCGCGATCGGCGGCCGCTTCCTGATCCAGGGCAGCGCCGACAGCCGCTTCTGCGTGCGCCTCAGCGGCGCGGACGTCGTGCTGGGCGGCGACCTCCGCACCCCCGTCGACGACACGCTGGGTGCGCTCGCCACGCGCGCCAACGCCAAAGGCTACGCCTTCGAGTACATGACCGCCGGACGCGCCGTGGTGGTCGGCGACCCCGGCCCGTGGATCTGCTCCGGCATGTCCGGCGGCGTCGTGTACGTCCGCCACGAACCCGCCCACGGCCTCGACGACGCCGCCCTGCACCGCCGCCTCGCCAAGGGCGCCAGCGTCAAGATCCTCCCGCTCGGCGCGCAGGGCGTCTCGGACCTCCGCGAACTGCTCGGCGACTACCATGACGTCCTCCTGCGCAGCGAACAGCCCGTCCCCGCCCGCCGCATCGCGGAACTGCTCGTCGACCCCGCCGCGCACTTCCGCATGATCCTGCCCGCCGCGCAGACCGTCGACCAGAGCGTCGCCACCGAGTAATACGGTCCGCAGCTGAACTCTTGGAGGTCAGCCGGGCGGAAAGCGCATCAGTACCGCGGCACACTCACCCTGCAGGCCCCCGGTCCCACGTGGCCGGGGGCTTCGCCGTGCGTCCGGCGGCGCGCGGCGCCCTGTCCGGTCGGGACCGGTGTGGGCGCGTGCTAACGTACCTGCTGATGAGTGTGCGCACGGCATGAGGAAGGAAGGGAACGCGCAGCCGATGTTCCGCGTGGCGGTGATCGCCGGGGTGGGGTTGATCGGCGGGTCGCTGGCGCTGGGGTTGCGGCAGCGTGGGCTGGCGGAGCACGTGATCGGGTACGACGCGTCCCCGGAGGCGCTGCAGGAGGCGCTGGCGCTCGGCGTGATCGACGAGGCGCGCGCGAGCAGCGGCGAGTGGCTGCGCGGCGCGGACCTCGTGGTGCTGGCCGCGCCCGTCAAGGCGCTCCCGGCACTGGCGCGCGAGCTGGCGCCGTTCCTGGGTGCCAAGGCGACCGTGACGGACGTGGGCAGCGTGAAGGCCAGCATCGCCCGCGAGATGGAGGAGCTGGGCGTGCGGCAGTTCGTGCCGGGGCATCCCATGGCGGGCAGCGAGCGGGGCGGGGTGGGGAACGCCTCGGCGGCGCTGCTGGAGAATGCCGTGTGGGTGCTCACGCCGACCGAGACGACGCCCCTGACGGCATTGAGCCGCGTGCGACGCATGGTGGAGCAGCTGGGGGCGGCGCCTGTCGTGATGCCGCCGGACGCGCACGACAATCTCGTCGCGACGATCAGTCACCTGCCGTACCTCGCGTCGCTCGCGCTGACGCACATGGTCGCGCGGGACGAGCGGCTGTCACTGCTCGCGGCGGGCGGGTTCCGTGACCTGACGCGCGTGGCGAGCGGCGACCCGCGCATGAGCCGCGACATGGTGGTCGAGAACCGGGGCGCGCTGCGGGACGCGACCCGGCGGTTCATCCGGCAGCTGGAGCATCTCGCGGAGACGCTGGACCAGCCGGACGAGCTGCTGGCCGCCGCCACCGAGGGCAAACGCACGCGTGACAGCCTGCCGGTCGTGAAGCGCAGCCTGCTGCCCCCGAAGTTCGATCTGGTGGTGGCCACGCCGGACCGCCCGAACCAGCTGGGCATCATCACGAACGCGCTGGGCCTGGCGGGCGTGAACATCAAGGACATCGAGGTGCTGAGCGTGCGCGAGCAGGGCGGCGCGCTGCGGCTGGGCCTGGAGACGCCGGACGACGTGACGCGCGCCGGGGAGCTGCTGCGCGAACTGGGGTACGAGACGAGAGGACGCGGATGAACGAGGAAACGGCCTCTCCCCCGCCCGGCACGGCGCTGAACGTGATCCTGGGGGCCGGGGAGCAGCGCTGATACGGTTTTGATCCGATTCCAGGGATGCCGGAAACAGCACCGACATCCCTTCCATCTCCTCAAAACCGTACCTGTTGGCACTCGCTCTGCTCGGCTGAACTCTACAAGTTCAGCTCAAAACCGTATGGGAGGGCTGGACGGCCACGCAGCGCGAGGACCTGAACCTGCTGGACCCGGATTCGTTCCGGACGTGGTTCGGGCCGCGCCGCGCGGACGCGTTCCTGTGCGAGCACGTGTGGGAGCACCTGACGGAGGAGGAGGGCGAGCGGGCCGCGCGGCTGTGCTTCGCGTACCTGAAGCCGGGCGGGTTCCTGCGGTGCGCCGTGCCGGACGCGAACTTCCCGGACCCCGAGTACCAGCGGACGGTGCAGGTGGGCGGCCCCGGCCCGCCGGACCACCCGGCGGCGGACCACAGGGTCGTGTATGACGTGCACCGCTTCGTGCGGCTGTTCGAGCGGGCGGGCTTCGAGGTGGAGGTGCTGGAGCACTGCGACGACGCGGGGCACTTCCACGCGCGCGAGTGGGACGTGGCGAGCGGTCCCGTGTACCGGTCGTTGCGGCTCGATCACCGCAACCGGGGTGGGCGCCTGGGGTTCGTGTCGCTGATCGTGGATGCCCGCAGGCCGGGACGCGCCGACCTTTAAGGGGCGGGCAAGGTCCGCCGAGTCCGGCGGGCAGGCCTGGAGCCTAAGCTCGGGGCATGAAGATCGGAATTCTTGGGGCGGGACACATCGGCAAGGCACTCGCGCGGCTGCTCTCGGAGGCGGGACACGAGGTGGGCATCAGCAACTCGCGCGGGCCGGACACGCTGCGCGACCTGACGCACGCGCTGGGGCACGGCGTGAAGGCCTTCACCAGCGAGGACGCCGCGCGCTTCGGTGAGCTGGTCATCGAGACGATCCCGTTCGGGCGGTTCATGGACATCCCGGCCGTGCAGCTGGAAGGCAAGATCGTGATCGACACGGCCAACTACTACCCGGAACGGGACGGGCAGATCGACCTGGGCGGCCTGTCGGAGAGCGCGTTCATCGCGCGGCACCTGCCGAAGGCGCGGGTCGTGAAGGCCTTCAACACCATTCACTTCGAGCACCTGGAGTCGCAGGGCGACACCGGCAAACCGCTGGACGAGCGGCGCGCGATCTTCATCGCGGGCGACGATCAGGACGCCAAGGACGTGGTGACGCGCCTGATCGAGGAGATCGGGTTCGCGGCCGTGGATACGGGCAGCCTGGAGGACAGCAAGGTGCAGCAGCCGGGCACCCCCATCTACGGGCCGGACCTGACGGCCGTGCAGGCCCGCGAGGCACTGAACAAGTAAAGGGCGCAGATAGAGCGGGACGACCCATTCGGCGGTCGTCCCGCTCTTCCCGTTCCCCCGTCCTTTCAGGGCAGGTGCGGGAGGAGCGTGACGGTGGCCGTGACGGTCAAGAGCGCGCCGAGCGTGGTGAGCAGCACGACGCCCGCGACGGTGTCGGCGTCCCCACCGTACTCGCGGGCGAGCAGCAGGGCGTTCACGGCGGTCGGCATGCTGGCCGACAGCACGAGCACCGCGAGCGGCTGGCCGCGCAGGCCGAGCAGCACGCTGATGCCGAGCGCCGCGAGCGGTCCCACAAGCAGCCGCACGCCGCTCGCGAACAGCATGGGCGGCGTGACCCTGATGCGGCCCGCCGCGCCCAGCTGCAGGCCCAGCGACAGCAGCACGAGCGGCAGGGTCGCCTGACTCATGAGGTGCACGCCGCGCGCCACGCCCAGCGGGACGGGCACGCCGCTCACGCGCCACAGCAGGGCCGCCAGGGCCGCCCACAGCACCGGCAGGCGCAGGACGGCGTTCACGCTGCCGCGCCACCCCCCGCCGGAACTGTAGATGGCGGGCCCGAGGACGTACGTGCCGATCACGCCCACCAGGAACACCACCAGCGCCCGCTCCAGGCCCGCCTGACCGAACGCGAACAGCGCGATGGGCAGGCCGAGGTTACCGCTGTTCCAGATGGTGCTGCTCGCCATGACGCTGCGGCGCGTGGCGGGACTCCAGCGTCCGGCGACCGCGCCGCTCACGGTGACCGTGACGGCCCACGTGAGCAGGAACGCCGCGCCGAGCGTGACGGCCTCGCGCGCGGCCACGTGCGCGTTCAGGATGGTGTCGAAGGCCAGGGCGGGCGTCAGGGCGTACAGGCTCAGGCGCGCGACGGTGTTCTGGTCGAGCGTCAGACGACGCCCCAGCACGAACCCCACCAGCGCCACGAGCGCCACCGGGACGATCACGTCGAGCAGGGCGGACAGCAGCGGCGGCACACGGCAGTCTAGAGTGCCACTCCCGGAGCGGGCCGCCACCTGTCCACCCCTCCCGGCGCAGCGGGGTCAGAGTTTCAGTTCGTCGTCCGGTTTCGCGAACCGGTCCTTCAGGAACCGCTGGTGCGACAGCAGGTGCTGCCCGCCCGCCTGCGCCGCGTCCCGCATGATGTCACTCACGCCGCCCAGCAGCAGGTCCAGCTGCTCCCCCAGCAGGTCACGGCCGGTCTTGCCGTCCTGCAGCGGCGCGACGTTCGCGAGGGACGCGGGCAGCTTCAGGTACGCCCGCACCGCCTCCGGCGCGTAATCCCCACGGATCTGCCGCAGCATGAAGCCCCACTCCCCGCCGTCCTGCTCGTGCTCCGCGAGGTACGCGAGCGCCTCCTGCGTCCGGAAGTGCAGCGCACCCAGCCGCGCGCGCGCGTCGGCAGGCAGGCGCGCGTCCTGCGACCACCCCAGCAGGTCCTCCGGCACGCGCTCCGCGACCGGCGTGGCCGCCGCCGCGCGGGCCGCCGTGAACGGCTCCTCCACCCGCACGCCCAGCCGGTCCGCGCGCCGCTCCAGGCGCTCCAGCCGCCTGCGCCTGCGGCGCTCCACGCGCTCCGGCAGCTGCGGCAGGCTCACGCCCAGAAACACGTCCGCCCGGCCCGGTTCCGGCAACGCCGCCGGGGACGGAACCCCCCCCAGCTCGCCTGCCAGAGCAGGCCGCGCGTCCGGCAGGCGGAACAGTTCGCCCGTGAACACCACCTTCATCAGCCACATCATGCCGAGCACGACCAGCGGCACCATCACCCACTCCGCCCCCAGCATCATGAAGGCCACCAGCGACACCAGCGCGAACACCACCGTGCCGCGCTCCTGCCGCCACGCCCGGAACGACAGGGACGCCAGCAGCGCCAGCGTCATCGCGGCTGCAGGATGCACCAGCCACCCCGCGCCCAGCACCGTCAACAGCAGCAGCGCACCCACCGCGAGACGCACGCGCGGCGACTGCCGACGCTGCCGCGAGAACACACTCGACGCCAGGAACGCCAGCACCACCCCGCCCAGCGGGTGCACCACCCACGCGAACGGACCCAGCACGTGCAACAGGCCGAACAACCCGAACACTTCCAACACCGTACGCTCCTCAGGAGCCCGCCGGAAGAGTCGTGCGGGCCAGTACCGACCCCCAGTCTACCGCCACCACCATGAGTCGAATATTGACAGTTGTCAGATGCTCAGCCACGCCCGCGCGATCTGGGCAGACGCCACAGATGACACAGGTGCCACGAAAATCGCGTGCTAGCGTTCCTTCATGTCCCCGGAGCCCTCCGTGCGCCTGCGCTGACCCTGGCCTGCCCGACCTGACCACCCGTTCCGGGGCGGTCGTCTTTGCAGTCACAGGAGGGTTCACCATGCACTGGAGCGAAACGTTCTACGCCCGGCAGACCGACGTGCCGGGCATCGGCACCGCAGCCATCCACCCGTCCCACCGTGCCCTCGCCGCCCGCGTGACCGCTCACCTCGGCGGGCCACGCCACCTGCTGGAACTCGGCAGCGGCGGCGGTCAGTTCGCCGTGTGCGCCGCACGGGAGGGCCACACCGTGACCGCCGTGGAGCGCGTACCGCTCCTCGTGCAGCACAGCCGCTCACTGGCACGGAAGCACGCAGTCCAGGTCCGCGTGCACAGGGCCGACTTCTACACGGTTCGCCTCCCGGCAGCGTCCCATGACGCCGTGTGCTACTGGGACGGCTTCGGCATCGGCACGGACGACGATCAGCGCCGACTGCTGCGCCGCATCGCCGCATGGCTCACCCCGGCGGGCCGCGCGTACATCGACGTGTACACGCCCTGGTACTGGGCGCACGCTGCCGGGAACGCGCCGCACCTGCCGGGCTTCGCTCGCAGCTACGGCTTCGACCCGGACGGCTGCCGCATGCTCGACACCTACACGCCCACCGACGGCACCGAACCGTTCACGCAGTCGCTCCGCTGCTACAGTCCCGCCGACCTGCGCCTGCTGCTGACTGGCACGCCGCTGCACCTGACGGAACTGTGGCCCGGCGGTCATTACGACGCGCAGGCGGGCGTGTGGACGCCGGAAGTCCCACTGGAGCAGGCCATGAGCTACACGGCGGTCCTCGCGCCGGAGTGACGGAACCCCTCAGGGGCAGGTGTCGTCAGAGCGAAACTGCATGGCGGAACGAAACTCCCCCGCCACCGGGTCGCCCCGCGTCTTGGAACACAGGATCCTGCCTGTCGGGTTCATGGTCATGGTTGTCAGTGTCCCAGCGAAGGCCGAATAAATCTCCATGCCGCCCTTCTCGACTGGCAGTTGCCCCCACTTGGTGCCGAAAGGGTACGACAGGGCATGGGCGGCGTTGCCGTGCAGACTGGATGCCCAGCGCGCGACGTCCTTCCTGGTGTACAGCGCTTTGCCGCACCACACAAGTTGCGCCTTTCCGCCGCGCAGCACGTAGGCCCGCCCGATGCCGTAGCCGTAGGTGTACAGCCGGTCACTGCGGCCTGCCGGAAACGCCACGATGTCGGTGCGGGCGTCCACTGCCGCGCCGCAAGACACCCCCGGCTCGCTGCCCGTCGCTGACGCCAGCGTCGCCTGTCGGGCGCGGAAGAGCGCGTCGACCTTGCCTTCGGCGACTGCACAGACAGAGGTCGAGACCAGGACAGCCGTGGCCAGCAGCGGAAGGCGCATGTCCCAGCCTACACAGCCCACGTGACGCTCCGCTGAAGCCATGAGAAGGGCCGCCCAGTTTCCCGGGCGGCCCTTCGTTGTTCCTGTCCTTACTTGCGCATGTTGGGTTCGAGGATCTTCTTGCGCAGGCGGATGCTCTTGGGGGTGATCTCGACGAGTTCGTCGTCGCCGATGTACTCCAGGGCGTCTTCGAGGGTGAGTTTGCGGATGGGGGTGAGGCTCAGGGCGTCGTCGGCGCCGCTGGAGCGGACGTTCGTGAGCTTCTTGTTCTTGCAGACGTTGACGTCCATGTCCTTCTCGCGGGCGTTCTCGCCGACGATCATGCCGACGTACACTTCGGTGGCGGGCACGATGAAGAAGCTGCCGCGGTCCTGCAGTTTCCAGATGCTGTACGCGAAGGCGTTGCCGGCTTCCATGGCGACGAGGGAGCCGTTCTGGCGGGTCTTGAGGTCACCGGCCCACGGGGCGTACCCGTCGAAGATGTGGCTCATGATGCCTTCGCCCTGCGTCATGCTGAGGAACTGGGTGCGGAAGCCGAAGAGGGCGCGGCTGGGGACCTTGAATTCCACGCGGACGCGGGTGCCCTGGGGTTCCATGTTGACGAGCTGGCCCTTGCGGCTGGTGATGGCGCCGATGACGGTGCTGCTGTGGTTTTCGGGCACGTCGACCACGAGGTGCTCGATGGGTTCCATCTTCTCGCCGTCGATTTCGCGGGTGATGACCTGGGGGCTGCCGACCTGCAGTTCGTAGCCTTCGCGGCGCATGGTTTCGAGGAGGATGGAGAGGTGCAGTTCGCCGCGTCCGGACACCACGAACTCGTCGGGTCGGAGTTCTTCGACCTTCAGGGAGACGTTCGTCATGACTTCCTTCTTGAGGCGGTCGTTGAGGTGGCGGCTCGTGACGTACTTGCCTTCACGGCCCGCGAAGGGGCTGGTGTTGGGCTGGAAGGTCATGCTGACGGTGGGTTCGTCGACGGTGATGATGGGCAGCGCTTCGGGGTCGGCGAGGTCGGCGATGGTCTCGCCGATCTGCGCGTCCTCGATGCCCGCGAGGGCCACGATGTCGCCCGCGCCCACTTCGTCGGCCTCGGTGCGGGCGAGGCCCATGTGCGTGAACGGCTGGATCACGCGGGTCTTGGACATGGTGCCGTCCTTGTGGATGAGCTGCACGAACTCGCCCTTCTTGACGGTGCCGCGCTTGACGCGGCCGAGCACGATGCGGCCGAGGTACTCGCTGTAGTCGAGGTTCGTCACGAGCATCTGGAAGGGCGCGTCGCGGTCCACGCTGGGCTGCGGGATGGTTTCGAGGACCATCTCGAACAGTTCGTGCATGTCTTCCTGGGGGGCTTCGAGGTCCTTGTAGGCCTTGCCGTCACGGGCCACGGCGTACAGGATCGGGAAGTCGAGCTGGTCTTCGCTGGCGCCGAGTTCGGCCATCAGGTCGAAGGTCAGGTTGACGACGTCCTCGATGCGGGCGTCCTGGCGGTCGATCTTGTTGATGACGACGATGATCTTCAGGCCGAGTTCGATGGCCTTGCGGAGCACGAAGCGCGTCTGGGGCATGGGGCCTTCGGCGGCGTCCACGAGGACGAGCGCGCCGTCGACCATGCCGAGCACGCGTTCGACTTCGCCGCCGAAGTCGGCGTGGCCGGGGGTGTCGACGATGTTGATCTTGATGCCTTTGTACTCGACGGCGGTGTTCTTCGCCAGGATGGTGATGCCGCGCTCTTTTTCGAGGTCGTTGCTGTCCATGGCGCGCTCGGCGATCTCTTCACCGTGCTTGAGTTTGAGGGTCTGCTTCAGCAGGCCGTCCACGAGCGTGGTCTTGCCGT
This sequence comes from Deinococcus aquiradiocola, assembly GCF_014646915.1. NCBI lineage: Bacteria > Thermotogati > Deinococcota > Deinococci > Deinococcales > Deinococcaceae > Deinococcus > Deinococcus aquiradiocola. The sequence goes on from NZ_BMOE01000015.1 coordinate 35,791, forward strand.
GGTCGACGTGTGCGATAATCGCGATGTTCCGGTATTCCATGTCTGTACTCTCCTTGGCGGGCGAGGCGTTTCCCGGCTGGCGTGTCCGGCGCGTTCAGCGGTGTGGCCAGCGGGGCTGGCGTGCGGCTGAGCGAACCGGGGGTGTGCGGGAAACGTCGGCCACAAAAAGGCCCGCCGAAGGTCAAGCGGGCTTCACAAACATGAATTGTAGCGCACCTTGTGCCGATGTGGTCAGGCGCAGGTCACGCTTGCGGGCGCGCGCGCGTGAGGGTGCGGCTGGTGCGGGGGTTATTCCTCGCTGCTGTCGGTTTCCTTGCCGCCGCGTCCGTCGTGGCTGCCGGTGTCGTCGCGGGTGAGGTCGCCGCTGATGACGCCGGGGATGCCCGCGCCGACGCCGGTGACGCTGCCCGCGCCGGACTGCACGGCGGCAGGGACGAGGACGGGGCCGGTGTCGGCCGCGCCGCCCTGCCGGTCCTCGCTCTGGACGGGGGAGTTGACGCGGTTTCCGGTTTCGGCCTCGATCTCCTCGACGCTCCTGCCGACGATACGGTCATCGTTCGTGTTCATGCGTCCATGATCGCGGGTGAGCGCTCAGGCAGGTGAAGGGAGGGGGGGCGGGCTCTTCAGGGAGTGCTGGGCTGACCTTTATGTTCGTGTCGTCCCAGACTGTATCCTGCCAGCAAGGAGCCGCCATGAACGACCGGATTTTCGAAGCCCTGACCACAGCGGGTCTGAACTCCAGCCCGCTGAGCATTCTGGAGCACACCACCGCCCGTCCCGCCACCCTGTTCGCGCTGTACGACGAGGAACTCACGTATCTGGAGGGGGGGCGCAGCAGTCGCGTGCCGCTGCGTGACGTGACGCGTATCCACAGTGACCGCGAGGGGGTGCTGCGGGTGGAGACGTCGGACCGGACGGCCGTGACGGCGTCGCTGCTCGGGTACGATCCGGCGCGGGTGCAGGCGTTCTTCCAGCAGGTGAGGGACGTGACGGCGCGCGCCAAGGAACTGCCGGTGGTGCCGCTCACGCCGAAGCCCGCTCCGGCGGTGGCGATGCCGGGCGTGAGCGCGTACACGCCTGCGCCCACCCCGCCCGTCCCGGCTCCCGTCCCGGTGGCGGCGCCGGTCACGCCCGCCCCGACCCCGCAGGCTCCGGTGTCGCTGCCGTCCCTTGACCCGGTGTCGGAAGAGGCCGCCGCGCCCGCCGTCCCCCAGCCTGCCGCGCCGACCTTCACGCCTGCCCCTGCCCCCGCACCGGTGGAGGCGCCTCCCGTGCGTCCGGAGCCTATCCGGGAGGCGGCGCGGCCGGAGCCGGTCGTGATCTCCAGCATGCCGCCCGTCAGTGATCTGCCTGCCTTCCAGGAGCGCGCCCGCAAGACGGTCCGCATCGGCGGGGACGCGGTGAGCGTGCTGGACGCCCCGCAGGACGCCCGCGACACGGTGCCGGGCGCGCACGTGCACACGCAGGGACCGCTCGTGCCGTCTGCCGCCGCGCCCGCGTACACCGCGCAGGACCCGGAACTGCAGCGCCGCGCGGACGGCGTGCAGGGCTTCGCGCGGACGGTGGCGCTGCTGGCCGTGGTGCTGGGCCTCGCGGCGCTGGCGCTGGCGTTCTTCCAGTGGCGTGGCGGCGCGTCCCTGAGCGCCATCTGGACGCTCCTGACGGGCGGCGTGGGCACGGTGGCGCTGCTGGCCTTCGCCGAGGCGCTGAGGCTCCTGTCGGCGCTCGCCCGGCGGTCATGACCCCGCTGGGGGCCGAGCAGGCGCGCGCGCTGGTGACGGAAGCGGTCCGCATTCCGTCGGTGTCGGGCAGCGAGGGCGCCGTGAGCGCCTTCCTGAGCGACTGGATGAACGCGCACGGCTTCCGCGCGCACGTGGACGCGTCGGGCAGCGCGGTCGGCGAGCGCGGCTCGGGTCCCGTCACGGTGGTGCTGCTCGGGCACATCGACACCGTGCCGGGCGACATTCCCGTCCGCGTCGACGGGAACGAGGTGCTGCACGGGCGCGGCAGCGTGGACGCCAAGGGGAGCTTCTGCACCTTCGTGGCGGCCGTGGCGGGCCTGGACGCCGACACGCTCGCCCTGGCGCGCTTCGTGTGCGTGGGCGCCACCGAGGAGGAAGTGCCGAGCAGCCGTGGCGCGCACCACGCCGTCACGCAGTACCGGCCGGACGCCGTGCTGATCGGCGAGCCGAGCGGCTGGGAGGGACTCACGCTCGGCTACAAGGGCCGCCTGGTGCTGCATGCCGCCGTCCGGAAGGACAACTTCCACACGGCGGGCGAGGGCACCAGTGCAGGCGACGACCTTACCGAAGCGTGGTTCCGGGTGCGCGCGTGGGCGCAGGAGCGCAGCGGGGCGGGCATTTTCGGGGCGGTGCAGGCGACCGTGCAGGGCATCGAGAGCGGCACGGACGGCCTCATGCAGACGGCGCGCGGCGTGTTCGGCCTGCGCCTCCCGCCGGAGGTGCCGCCGCAGCTCGCGCAGCAGGAGCTGATGGCGCGGCTGGACGGCCTGTGCGAGGTGGACTTCCGGGGAGCGGAGGTCGCGGTGCGTCACCCGAAGGACAGCGTGCTGGCGCGCGCGCTGCGCCTCGCCATCCGGGACGCGGGCGGCACGCCCGTCTACAAGCTCAAGACCGGCACGAGCGACATGAACGTCGTCGCGCCGCACTGGGACGCGCCCACCCTGGCGTACGGTCCGGGCGACAGCCGCCTGGACCACACGCCCGAGGAGTGCCTCCCGCTGCAGGAGTACGACCGGGCCGTGGCGGTGCTGCGCGACGCGCTCGGCCGGGTGGCGCGCAGCCTGCGCCCCCGCTGAACCGGTCGGGCCGCCCGGCACGTGGACCGGAGCAGGGGACCGCGCCCCGACCCGGTCAAACGGGGCCTTGCTAGACTGACCGCATGAACCCTGGCAGAAAACCCGAATACGACCTCCTCGACCTGGAAGCGGCGATCCGCGAGCACCAGACCACCACTGCGGTCCTCGTGGCGGTCGGCGTGCTGATCGGCGTGGCGGCCGCCGCCTGGGTGATGAGCCGCCCGCCGCGCGACAAGGTCGGCGCGGAGGACCCGGAAGCTCCCCTGTTCATCTGAATGCTGGGGAACGCGCGGCCGGAATGCGTGTCGGCCGCGCGCGGCACACGGGTCCTTCACCCGCTCCGGAAGCGCGCTGAGCTATGCTGCTGCTGGCACATGGAAGGCAATCTCACATCTGAACCCGTTCACGCGGCCTTCACCTCCCGGGGTGACGCCGCGTGTCTCTGTACCGCTCCCGCCTGCCTCCGGTGCGGTGTGGCCCGCCGCTCTCCCCTGCCCGTACAGACCTCGCGTCCCTGGATGTGTCTATGATCCTGCTGAAATCCGTCAGTCTCGAATACCCCGTCACCCGCACGCTGGCGCTCGACGACGTGTCGCTGCACATCCAGAAGGGCGAGTTCGTCTACCTGGTGGGGCACAGCGGCGCGGGCAAGAGCAGCTTCATGAACCTCGTCATCAAGCGCACGCTGCCGACGCGCGGCACGGTGCAGGTGAGCGGCGAACCGCTCAGCGCGTACCGGGGTCGCCGTACGGCCGTGCTGCGCCGCCGCATCGGGATGGTGTTTCAGGACAACCTGCTGCTGCCGCACCTGAACGCCTACGACAATGTTGCCTTCGCGCTGCGCGTGACGGGCGTCCCGCAGCGCGAGTGGCCCGCGCGTGTCACGGCGGCCCTGCGGACGGTGGGCATGGAGCACAAGAAGTACGCGCTGCCGCTGCAGCTGTCGCAGGGCGAGCAGCAGCGCGTCGCGATCGCGCGGGCGGTGGTGGGCGACCCGCCGCTGCTGCTGGCGGACGAACCGACCGGGAACCTCGACCCGGAGAACAGCCGCGAGGTCCTGAAGGTGCTGCAGAACGTGAACCTGCGCGGCACGACGGTCCTCGTGGCGACGCACGCGCGCGACCTCGTGGAGAGCTTCCGGCACCGCACGCTCACGCTGCGGCGCGGGCGGCTCGTGCGTGACGACCCTTACGGCGGCTACGCGCTGTGACGTACCACTTCCGTCAGGCGCTGCTCGCCATGCGCGGCAACCTGACCGCGACGCTCGCCACGCTCGGCACCATGACGCTCACGCTGCTGATGCTGGGCTTCGTGGTGCTGCTCACGCAGAACGTCGGCCGGACCCTGTCGCAGCTGGAGTCGCAGGTGGAGGTCGCGGCGTTCCTGCGGGACGGTGCGGACACGCAGGGCCTGCTGACGCAGGTGCGCGCCCTGCCGCAGGTGCGCGAGGCGCGGCTCGTGACGCGCGCCGAGGTGCTGGACGAGATGACGCGCGACTACCCGTACGCGCGGGACGCGGCGGAACTGACCGGCAATCCCTTCCCGGACACGCTGCGCATGAAGGTGGCGCGCGTGCAGGACTCCACGACCGTCGCGGCGAGCGTGTCTCGCCTGAGTGGTGTGCAGGACGTGGAGTACGGGGCCGGGTACGTGGACCAGACGGTCCGCACGCTGAGCGCCATCCGGGGCGCGGGGTACGTGCTGGTGGGCCTGCTGCTGTTCGGGACGCTGCTGAACATCCTGAACGCGGTGCGCGTCGCGATCTACTCGCGCCGCAACGAGATCAGCGTCATGCGGCTGCTGGGCGCCACGCGCGGCTTCATCCGCATGCCGCACCTGATCGAGGGCGTGCTGCTGGGCCTGCTGGCGGGCGTCATCTCGGTCGCGGTGCTGGCACCCGCGTACTTCCAGCTGGCGGGCCGCGTGCAGACGCTCGTGCCGGTCCTGCCGATCATCACGGAGAGCCGCACCATCTGGCCGATCCTGGCGGGCATGCCGGTGCTGGGCGTGCTGGTGGGCCTGATCGGGAGTTTCTTCGCGACGGGCCGCTACCTGCGGGAGCTGGAGTGACCCCCCGGCCGGGGCGGGCACGGCAGGCCGCGTGGCTGCTCACGCTGACGCTGCTGACGGTCGCCGCGACCCCGCCGGGCGCCGCGCAGTCCGACCCGTCGCGCGACCCGCGCTTCACGGCGACGCTGCCGACCACGTCCGAACGCCTGCAGCAGCTGCAGGAACAGCTGGCGGCGCAGCAGCAGCTGTCCGCGCAGCAGAAGGCTCAGCTGGAGGGCCTGCGGGCGCGCGTCACGGCGCTCGGCGGGCAGCAGAAGACGGTGCTGGGCCGCATCGACGCGCTGAACGCGAACATCGCGCGGCTGGAGACGGCGCGGCGCGCGCTGGACCTGCAGATTCAGGGCGTGCAGGAGAGCATCCGGGACCTGAACCTGCAGATCACCGGCACGCAGGCCCGCGTGACGCGCCTGCAGCAGGACGTGCGCGAACTGCTGGTGTCGCTGTACCGGGAGCGCAGCGGGCGTTACCTGCAGCTGCTGTCGCAGGCGCAGACGCTGTCGGACCTGCTGATCCAGGCGAAGTACGCGAACATCAGCGGGCAGAACAACGTGCGGGTCGTGCAGGCCCTCAAGACCGAGACGGCCCGCCTGCAGACGCAGAAGGACGCGCAGACGGCGCAGAAGAAGCAGCTGGACACCCTCCAGGCGCGGCAGATCGCGCAGCTGCAGCAGCTGCAGGCGCAGCGGCAGGAGGCGACGACGCTCGTCGCGCAGCTGAAGAAGGACCAGGCGGGGCAGCAGGCGCTGGCGGTCCAGACGCAGGCGCAGCAGGCCCTGACGGCCAGCAGCATCCAGAACGTGATCGGCGGCATCCTGCAGGAGCGCGCGAACATCGAGGCGGAACGGCAGCGGCGCATCCGGGCGGAGCAGGCGCGGCGCGAGGCGGAACTCGCGCGCATCCGGGCGCAGCAGGAGGCCGCGCGGCGCGAGCAGGAACGCCTCGCGCAGCTGCGGCTCGCGCAGGAACGGCAGGCGCGCGCCCAGCAGGCCCAGGCACAGGCGCAGGCGCAGGCCCGGCAGGTGCGGGCCGCGCAGGCCGCCCGGCAGGCGCAGCTGGCGCGGGAGCAGCAGGCGCTGCAGCAGCAGCAGCAGACGGTGCAGGCGCAGCAGGACCAGTCTCAGCAGCAGCTCGCGCCGCTGCCTGCCGCCGTGGGCGAGATCGGCTTCCCGCTGCCGGGTGGGCGGGTCACGGCGGCCTTCAACACCTCCGGCCCGTGGACGATCCTCAGCGCGCAGAGCGGCGCGCAGGCCGTGTCGGTGGCGGAGGGCAACGTCATCACGGCCGCGAACTACGCGAACCTGGGGTGGGTGGTGATCGTGGATCACGGGTCGCTCAGCTCGTCGTACTTCGGGCTGGCGCAGCCGCTCGTGCGGGTCGGGGACCGGGTGGGGCGCGGTCAGCCGGTCGGCGTGATCGGCGGGAGCCCGCAGTTCGGGCCGGACAGCATGGCGCTCGTCCTGACGCAGATCAGCACCCGGCAGAGCGTCCGCCCGCCCTTCTGAACGCTGTTCCCCCGGCGGGACTTGCCGGGGCGCGCGGGATTCTGCTACACTCCTTCGGTGCGCTCCGGCTGGCTGCTGGCGGGTGCATGAGTGCGAGGCCCACGCCCGCACGACCCGCCACCTTGCGGGAGCTGAACCCTCAAATTCTGAAAGGTCGTATACATCATGGTCAAGATTCGCCTGTCCCGTTTCGGTTCCGCCCATAACCCCCACTACCGCATCGTGGTTGCCGATGTCCGCCGTCCCCGCGACGGTGGCTACATCGAGAACCTGGGTCACTATGACCCCCGCAAGACCAGCGAGAACTTCCTGAACGTGAACGCCGAGCGTGCCGCGTACTGGATCGCTCAGGGCGCCCAGCCCACCCAGACCGCCCGCCGGCTCCTGAAGAGCCAGGGCGTCAAGGTCAAGTAAGGTTCGAGGTTCAGCACCGCGAAGGAGGCTCCGGCCTCCTTTTTTTGTGCCGTTCAGGCGGGCGGGGACAGCAGCGCCGCCAGCGTGCCGTCCAGCGGCGTCCAGCCGTGCAGGGCCACGTGCGGGGCGGGGGCCGGGGCCGCGCGCCGGGCGGGGTTGAACCACGCGGCCCGCAACCCCGCCGAGACGGCGCCCGCCACGTCGTTGCGCCAGTTGTCGCCCACCATCACGGCCTCCCCCGCCTGCACGTCCAGCGCCGCGCACGCGCGCAGGTAGCTGTCCGGGTGCGGTTTGGGCGGCGCGTCACTGGTGGTGACGCTGGCGTGCAGGTGCGGCGTGAGGCCGCAGGCGTCCAGCTTGGCGCGCTGCACGCCCCCAGGGTAGTTCGTGAGCACGCCGACCCGCACCCCGGCCGCCCGCAGGGCCTGCACCACGTCCAGCGCGCCCGGCAGGGGCCTGTAGTGCGCGCGGCTGGCGGCGTGGTACGTGCGGGCCGCCTCCGCCCCGTCCGGGTCCGGCACGCCCACCCCGGACAGCAGCTGCGCGAGCCGCCGTTCCCGGCACGCCTCCACGCTCAGCCGCCCGGCGTGCACCTCGCCCTCCAGTGCCGCCAGCAGTGCCGCGTGCCGCGCGAACAGCGCGTCGTCCGGCAGGGCCGCGAGCGCCGGGTGCCGTGCCGCCAGGGCACGCAGCCCGGCCAGCGTGCAGCCCGCGTCGTCGAAGAGGGTGTCGTCGAGGTCGAAGATCACGGCACGCACGGGCAGCATGCCCCGATGATACGGACTCCGGGACCCGCCCACACCGCGCCGACCCAGACCGTACCCACCCAGACTGCTCCCGCCCCGGCCACGGCGGCCCCCACCCTGCCCGCCGGAACGATGCCGGGCAGGACCATGACCAGACCCGGCATGCCCATGATGAAGCTCGCCGTGAACATCGCCCCCGAAACGCAGATCGCGGCCGTGCCGGGCGTCGGACCGAAACTCGCGGCCGCCGTCGTGCATGCCCGCCCCTTCAGGAACTCCGCCGACCTCATCCGGCGCGTCAAGGGCATCGGCCCGAAGAACTACGTCAAGCTCGGCCTGGACAGGGTCTTCACGTCCTGAGCGGCCATTGAGCGCCCCTTCAGGCTCGGCGGACCAGCCCGCGGGCCGGAGTACAGTCGGGGCATGATTCTGGTCACGGCAGCGACAGGCAACGTGGGGCGCGAACTCGTGCCGCAACTCCTCCAGGCGGGCCAACAGGTCCGGGCAGGCACGCGCCACCCGGACGCAGCGTCCTTCCCGCAGGGGACGGACGTGGTCCGCCTCGACTTCGGCGACCCCGGCAGCGTCCGCGCGGCCGTGCAGGGCGTGCGGGCCGTGTACCTGATCGTGCCGGAAACGGTGGACACGGACGCCCTCACCGGCAGTCTGAAGGCCATGCGGGACGCGGGCGTGGGCCGCGTGGTGCTGCAGTCCGGGTTCGGCGCACAGGACGGCGGCAACCCGCTCGGGGACGCGGAGGACGCCGTGCGCGCCAGCGGCCTCGCGTGGACGATCCTGCGTCCCAACTGGTTCATGCAGAACTACAACCAGATGTTCCGGAAGGGCGTCCGCGACCGGGACGAGTTCGCGGAACCCACCGGAACGCACCGCACGAGTTTCATCGACGCGCGCGACATCGCGGCCGCCGCGACCGCCACGCTCACGCAGGCGGGCCACGAGGGGCACGCGTACGACCTGACCGGCCCGGAATCCCTGGACCGCGCGGCCGTCGCGGAGGCGCTGAGTGCCGCGCTCGGCCGCCACATCACGTACAGCGCGGTGGACGACGACGGCTTCGTGGCGTTCATGACCGGCACCGGCGAGAGCGACGAGGAGGAAGCGCGCGGCATCGCCAGCATCTACGCGCCCATCCGCGCGGACCGCACGGCGGACGTCACGCCGGACCTGAAGCGCCTCACGGGCCGCGCCGGATTCACGGTCCACGAGTTCGCGCAGCACTACCGGCACGACTGGGAACGGTAACGGCTGCACCGCGACACCGTCACCCCACCACACACGGCAGAGGGGCGCAGCCATCACAGCTGCGCCCCTCTCCTCCACTGACAGCCGATCAGTCGGCGGCGGTCGCCTGTTCGACCTCGGCGGGGTACACCTCGATCACGCCTGCGGCGCCCATGCCGCCGCCGATGCACATGGTGACGAGGCCCTTCCCGCCGCCGCGCCGCCCGAGTTCGTAGATGAGGGTCGTGGCGAGCTTCGCGCCGGAGCAGCCGAGCGGGTGCCCGAGCGCGATCGCGCCGCCGTTCACGTTGGTCTTCTCCTCGTCGAGGCCCAGCGTGCGGATCACCGCGAGGCTCTGCGCGGCGAACGCCTCGTTCAGTTCGATCAGGTCGATGTCCCCGAGGGTCAGGCCCGTCTGTTCCAGCACCTTCGGGATGGCCTTGACGGGCCCGATGCCCATCAGTTCCGGGTCCACGCCCGCCACCGCGAAGCCCAGGAATTTCGCGAGCGGTTTCAGGCCCAGCTCGCGGGCCTTGTCGGCGCTCATGACGACCACGGCGGCCGCCCCGTCGGAGAAGGGGCTGCTGTTCGCGGCGCTGACGCTGCCGCCCATCTTGAAGGCCGGGCGGACCTTCGCCATGTCGGCGAGGTTCGCGTCACGGCGGATCAGTTCGTCCTTCTCGAACGGCACGACGGTGCTCGTGACCCTGGTGCCCTTGACCTTGTCCACGCGGACCGGCACGGCGATCACCTCGGCGTCGAACTTCCCGGCGTCCTGCGCGGCCGCGGCCCGCTGGTGGCTGCGGAGCGCGAAGGCGTCCTGGTCCTCGCGGCTGATGCCGTACTTGGCGGCGACGTTCTCGGCCGTCATGCCCATGCCGATGTACGCGCCGGGCCGGGCGTCCACGAGTTCCTTGTTGGGGCTGGGGTTGTGGCCGCTCATGGGGACCATGCTCATGCTCTCCACGCCGCCCGCCAGCATCACCTCGGCCTGACCGGAGATGACGGCCGCGGCCGCCATCGCGATGGTCTGCAGGCCGCTGGAGCAGAAACGGTTGACGGTCACGCCGCCGACCGTGTCGGGCATCCCGGCGCGCAGCGCGGCGAGACGCGCGATGTTCAGGCCCTGCTCGGCCTCGGGGATGGCGCAGCCGAGGTACACGTCCTCCACGAGGGCCGCGTCGATCCCGGCGCGCTTCACGGCTTCGTTCATGACGAGGGCCGCGAGGTCGTCGGGGCGGGTGTTGGTGAGGGTTCCCTTGCCGCCGCGCCCCACCGGGGTACGGACAGCGCTGACAATGACCGCTTCAGGCATGATGGTTCTCCTCCGGCCGCTGCGGGCCGGTCGTATGGGTGGCTTGTGGGGTGTCCAGCACGCGCTGGACGAAGGTTTTCACGGCCGCCTCGTAGCGGGCCGGGTCCTGATTCCAGGCGCGTTCGTGCTGTGCGCCCTCGAACCGGTGGTACTCGACGATGTCTGGCCGGGCGTGCACGAAGCTCTCCACCTGCGCGACCGGGACGGTCTTGTCGATGGAGCCGTGCACGACGAGCATCGGGGTGCGGAAGGTGTCGCGGACGCTGAGGTGATCGACCGCGTCGAAGTCCTGCTTGCTCTTCACGACGGTCAGCCATGCCACGACGCGCGACAGCACAAAGGGGATCGGCACGCGGTACCGCAGCGCGTGGTGCGTGATCAGGGCGCGCCATTCGAGCGGCGGGGAGTCGAGCAGCAGGGCCGTGACGCGGTCCGCGAGGCGGCTGTAGCGCAGGAACGCGAGCGAGATGCCCGCCCCGAGGCTGAAGCCGAACAGCAGGATGCGCCGCGCGCCGTGCTCCACCGCGAACTGCACGGCGGCCTCCAGGTCCTGCCATTCCTCGGCGGACAGGCGGTGCTTGCGTTCCGGGGTGGGCGGCGCGCCCTCGGCGTTGCGGTACGTGATGACGAGCGCGGTCAGGCCGAGCCCGCCGCTCAGGCCGCCCGTCTGCGGTCCGACCAGGGTCGGCAGGATCCTGAGCGCGTCCTGCCGCAGGCCGCCGTACCCGTGCGTCACGATCACCCAGTCGGTCCCGGCCGCCTGCGCGAGCGTGGGCGTACCGCCCTGCGCCGCTCCCGCCCGGACGGGGTGGGCGGGCGTGACGGGCGGCACGAGCCACGCGGGCATGGGGCCGTGATCGCCGGGAATGCTGAGCTCCAGGTGCGGCATGCCGCGCTGGGCGGGCGTGCCGCGCCCGATGGTGCTGGCCCGCACCCGCTGCCCCAGCCGCAGCGGGGCGTCCGTCTCGCGCAGTTCCCGGACCGTTCCGGCAGAGTTGCCGCGCAGCAGCGGCCCGAGCTGCGCGTACCGCGTGCCGCCCGGCGTCTGCCACTCCAGGATCAGCGAGCCGGGACGGCGCGTGCTGGGCGTGCTGGTGAGCGTGACGTGCGTGTGCCCGTGGCCCTCCTCCAGCGCGAGGACGCGCGTCGGGTACGCTTTGCGGCGCACGGGACGCACGTGCACGAGCCGGTCGGCGAAGTACCAGCCGACGCCCAGCATGGCCCCCACCCCCAGGGCCGCGCCGATCAGGACGCGTCCCCAGAGCGGGAGGGCAGGATTGTGAGTGTTCTTGGACATGAGGCTCACTCTGGCATAAGGGGATGAGGGGGATGGGGACGGGGAGCGGCGGGGACTTCCGGTCCGGGCGGTGGGGTGGGGGGCGCGGTTCGCGGTCCGGCTCCGCGCCTTCCCTGTTCAGTTCCGCAGGGGTTTGCCGGTCTTGAGCATGTGCGCGATGCGGTCCTGCGTGCCCTTCTTGCCGAGCAGCGTCAGGAAGGCTTCGCGTTCCAGGTCGAGGAGGTGCTGTTCGCTGACCCTGGCGTTGCGGTTGTTGCCGACGCCGCCGGACAGCACGCGGGCGAGTTCGTTGCTGACGGTGAGGTCGTGGTCGGTGATGTACTTGCCTTCGTGCATGCCGTACAGGGCGCTCTTGATGGCGCCGATGGCGGCGTCGCCCATCACGGGGATGTCCTGGCGGGGGGTGGGCTGGGTGTAGTCCGGCGCGAGTTCCAGCACCTTGCGTTTCGCTTCGGTGATGATGTGGTTGCGGTTCATGGCGATGGTGTCCGAGGAGCGCAGGAAGCCGAGCTTGCGGGCTTCGAGGGCGCTGGTGGAGACCTTGGCGGTGCCGATGGTCTCGAAGGCGCGCTGCACGGCGGGCAGCAGGAGGGCGCCGCTCTGCTGCGTGGGCAGTAGGGCGTCGGTGAAGCGCAGCAGGAGTTCCTTGGTGCCGCCGCCGCCGGGGATGAGGCCCACGCCGACCTCGACGAGCCCGGTGTACAGTTCGGCGCTGGCGACGACGTGGTCGGCGTGCATGAGCATCTCGCAGCCGCCGCCGAGCGCGAGGCCGAAGGGCGCGGCGACGACGGGGTGCGGGCTGAAGCGCAGGCTGGTGGTGGCCTTCTGGAATTCGCGGATGGCGGCGTCGAGTTCGTCCCACTCCTCGTCCTGCGCCTGGCTGAGCACGAGGGGGAGGTTGGCGCCCGCGGAGTAGTTGTCGCCCTGGTTGCCGACCACGAAGCCGGCGTAGCCCATGCTGGTCACGGCCTTGTGCGCGTCCTCGATGATGCGCAGCTGGTCTTCGCCGAGGGCGTTCATCTTGACGTGCCATTCGGCGAGGAGCACGCCGTCGCCCAGGTCGACGAGGCTCGCGCCGGGGCGTTTCTTGACGACGCGGGTGGCGTCCTTCTTGAGGTCCGTCAGGATGAGGTAGGGGGCGGCGTAGGGGGCAGGGTCGCCGGCGGGCGTGACGATCTCGTCGCCGCTGTAGAAGGTCTGGCGGCCGCTGTCCTTCATGGCCTGCAGGAGGGGCGGGAGGGTGCGGCCTTCCGCTTCGAGGTTCGCGATGACGGTCTGCACGCCGAGGGTGTCCATCGTCTCGAAGGGGCCCTGTTCCCAGCCGAAGCCCCACTTGAGGGCGTTGTCGATGTCCTGGAGGCGGTTACTGACATTGCCGGCCATCTTGGCGGCGTACCAGAAGCCGTCGTTCATGACGCCGCGCAGGAAGTCGCCTTCCCTGCCTTCCAGGGTGTAGAGCGCCGCCACGCGCCTGGCGAGCGGCTGGCCCTTGACGGCTTCGACGGCGTCGACCTTGACTTTGCCCTGGTCCTCGTACTCGAAGGTGTCGAGGTTGAGGTTGAGGATCTTGGTTTTGCCTTTCTCGTCCTTGGTCTTCTTGTAGAAGCCGCTGCCGGTCTTGTCGCCGAGCCACTTCCTGTCTTCGACCAGCGTGCGGAACGGCTGGGTGAGGGTGAAGTCCTCGTCGTCCGGGGTGGCGGCGGCGAGGTCGTTGGCGACGTGGTAGATGATGTCGAGGCCGGAGAGGTCGGCGGTGCGGAAGGTGGCGGAGGACGCGCGGCCCAGGACGGGGCCGGTGAGCTGGTCGGCCTGGGCGGGCGTGAGGCCGTACTTCTGGATGTAGTGCATGGCGCGCACGATGCCGTACACGCCGATGCGGTTGGCGACGAAGCCGGGCACGTCGTTGGCGACGACGACGCCCTTGCCGAGCACGGTGCTGGCGAAGTCGCTGAAGGTGCGGATGACGTCCTCGCTGGTGCTGGGGGTGGGGATCACTTCGAGGAGGTGCAGGTAGCGGGGCGGGTTGAAGAAGTGCGCGCCGACGAAGCGGGACTGGAAGTCGGCGCTGCGGCCTTCGATCTGCAGGTGCATGGGGATGCCGCTGCTGTTGCTGCTGATGATGGCGGTCTTCTTGGCGACCTTCTCGACTTTCTCCCAGAGGTCGCGTTTGGCGGGGAGTTTCTCGATGATCGCTTCGAGGATCCAGTCGGCGTCCTTGAGTTTACCGAGGTCGTCTTCGAGGTTGCCCACCTGGATGAGGGCGGCGCGGGCGGGGTCCATGAAGGCGGCGGGGCGGGCTTTGAGGGCGCGCTGGACGCCTGTCCTGGCGGCGGCGTTGCGGTCGGGATTGTCGGGCAGGACGATGTCGAGGAGCGTGACGGGGATGCCCGCGTTGGCGAGTTGCGCGGCGATGGCGGCACCCATCACGCCCGCGCCGATGACGGCAGCTTTCTGTATCTTCATGGAGCCTCCAGTGGTGACCGTATTCTAACTCAGTATTTTGGACTCAGTATAAGTTTAGGCGTGCGGGCAGGCCAGCGCAAGAGGTTCCGGCCCGGCCGCACCACGCCGTCCAGAACCCCCGCACCTGCCACCACCCCACACGCGCGCCGGAAACAGCATCCGTGCCGCGCCCCTGTGACCGGCATCAGGCGCCCGGCGTCAGGCGAGCAGATTCTTCACGAAGAACACCACCGCCAGCCCCAGCAGCGCCACCAGGGCCGCCACGCTCAGCCTGCGGTCGCGGCGCCACGCGGCCACCGCCACCCACACGGCCGCCAGCACCGGCACCAGCATCACCCACCCGACCGCCCACACCGCCAGCGCCGGGAACAGCACGGCCGCGCCGAGCGCCACCACCGCCACCCAGAAGCCCGCCGGGAACAGCCACGCGGGCAGGCCAGCCGTCTCCCCCGTCTGCGGGGCGGGCGTGAACGGAATGTTCTTCCGTTCGCCCGTCACGCGGTCCCCCCGGCCACCCAGTACTTGTACAGCAGCTGCAGCGCCGTGAAGATCAGCAGCAGGCTGAAGAACAGCTTGAGGTTCTGCGCGCTGATCCGCGCCGCGAGGACCGTGCCGCCACGCGCGCCGACCAGCACGCCGAGCGCGACGGCGGCCGCCACGCGGTAGTCCAGCTGGCCGCTCGCGCTGTACACGAGCGCGTTCGCGACCGCCGTGAGCCCCATGATGAAGGTACTGGTCGCAATGGCCTGCCGGATGGGAATGCCGCCCAGCAGGTTCATGACCGGCACCTGCACCGTCCCGCCCCCGATACCGAGCAGGCCGCTCATGACGCCCGAGAAGGTCATGGCGGGCGGCACGAGCCGGCTCGGTTCGCGCTCCACCTCCACGCGCTTCAGGCCGCGCAGCAGGTTGTACGCGCTGTACAGCAGCAGCACTGCGAAGACCGTCGCGACGACCCGGGCGGGCAGGCGCAGGCCCAGCCAGCTGCCCAGCACGCCGCCCAGAATGGTGTACGGCGACAGCAGGTACCCGGTCCGGGCGCGGATCAGGCCCTGCCGCAGGTACCCGGCCGTTCCGGCCAGCCCGACGGCCAGCACCCCGATCTGCGACACGGCGACCGCCTGTGTGATGCTGATCTTGTGCCCGAAGTAAGGGAGGACGAATTCCAGGGCGGGCACCACCACCACACCGCCGCCCAGGCCGAGAATGGCGCCCAGCACGCCGGCCAGGAGCCCGATCGCGAGCACTGCGAGTATCACCCGGTCACGCTAGCACGCCGCCCCGCCCGGCGTTCCGGCCGGGCGGGGCGCGCTCAGGGCTGCCGGACGGCCGTGCCCAGGCGGCCCTGCAGGGCCGCGAGCGCCGCCTGCAGCTGCCGGTCCTCGCCGCGCACGGTGAGCGCCTCGAGGTCCGGCGTGACCGGCAGGTCCGGCTGCAGGTGGTCCGGCAGGGGGTTCCCGCCCAGGTCGTAGGCGCGCAGGCTGGTGACGCTCATCACGCCGTGGTCCGGCAGCGGGTAGAAGTACACGCCGCTGTTCATGACGCCCCGGCTCGGTTCGCCCACCAGCAGCGCGCCCGCCTGATGCGCGAAGTACCCGAACACCTCCGCGCACGACGCGGTGCTGGCGTCGATCAGGACGGCGGCCGGGCCGTGCCACAGGCCCCGCAGGTCCCCGCCGGGCCGGTCGAGCAGGTGCCGGACGCTGCTGCCCGGCATCGCCTGACCGTCGTACGCGGCGTACTCGGTGCTGGTGACGGGGGCCGTGTCGGCAGGGCGGCCCGGCTGCGGCGTGCGCGCCTGGTAGTACGCGGGCCGGAAGACGCTGGCGGCCTGCACGCACTGGTCGAGGCGGCCGCCGCCGTTGGCGCGCAGGTCCACCACCAGGGCGGCCGCGCCGCCCGCCTGCGCCTGCGCGAGCGCGCGGCGGAACAGGTCGGCGCTGTCGCCCGGCAGGAACGTCGGGTACTGGATGACGGCCACGCGGCCGCCCGGCACGTCGCGCCAGCCCAGGACCGGCACGTCCCGCGCCTTGAGGGGCGCGGTGGGGACGTTCAGGTCGCGGGGCGGCTGGCCGGGCTGCTGCACGCGCAGCGTGACGGGGTTCCCCTGACGTTCCAGGCGCACGAAGGCGATGGGATCGGCGCTGTCGCCCGCCGTGACGCTGCCGTTCACCTGCGTGACGAGGTCGAAGCGGTGCAGGCCGGCCGTGTCGGCGGGACTGCCGGGAAGGACGCCCACCACCAGCAGGCCGAGCGGGGTGCGCGTGACGCGCAGGCCGGTACGGGGCACGGTCAGGTCCTCCTGCACCTCGCGCAGGCGTTCGGCGCCCTCGGCGTCACGGATGCCGGTGTGCTCGTCGTGCAGCTGCGCGAGCATGTCCTTGACGACCGCGCGGCCCTCACTGTAGTCGCAGGTGTCGCCGAGCGGCGCGCAGCGCGCGTCGAGGACGGTCCGGTACTGCTGCACCAGGGCGGGCCGGTCGGTGGTGGACCAGCCGTAGTATTCGCCCAGGAGCAGGCTGCTGGCCTTCTGGAAGAGGTCGGTGGCGGGGCTCGCGAGGGCGGGCCCGCTGAGGGTCAGGCCAGCCAGCAGCCCGCGCAGCAGCGGCGCGGCGAATCTGAGGGGGGGCACACGAGAAGTTTAGCGTTCCTTGAGGCTTTGCCGGATGAGCGGCGGGCCGCCCCACATGAGGCGCGGCCCGCGCTCAGGTCAGAGCGGGCCTTCCTGCACGACGATCTTTTCCAGCATCGCCACCAGCCTCGGGTCGAGCGCCTTGCCGGACTGCGCCTGCACGCGCTTCACGTCCCCCAGGCGCACGTAGGCGTTCGCGACTGCCACGAGCCGCGCGTACAGCGGGATGTCCTCGCCGGTCAGGCGGTCCGGTTCGCCCTGCCCGTCCCAGCGTTCGTGGTGGTGCCGCACGCCGCGCTCCGCCTCGCTGAGCGCCGTGACGCCCTGCAGCAGGTTCGCGCCGACCAGCGCGTGCCCGCTCTCGCCCTGGATCTTGCCGACGTCGTGCAGCGTCGCGGCGTACCACACCTCGTCCAGCTCGCGGCCCGCCAGTCCGATGCCGCGCCCCAGGCGCACGGCCACGTCCGCCACGGACCGCGCGTGCCCCAGCGAGTCGAAGTCGCGGCTCTCCATCGCCTCGATCACGGTGGCCGTGATGTGCTTGGCCGCCTGCCGCCACTCGTCCCGCCCGTCGATCAGGCCCATCAGCGGACCGACGGCCGCCGCGAAGCGCCCCACCGCCTCCTGCTGTCCGGGCGCGATGGCGCCGCCCTCCGGCCGGTCGAGCAGCAGCGCGCCCAGGTGCCGCCCACGGTCCACGATCGGCACCACCAGCGACAGGCCCACGCCGCGCATCCCGGCCTGATCGAGCAGCTCCGTCACGTCCGGGCCGTTCGCGTCGTACAGTTCGCGCGCGCCGCCCTCCAGCAGCCGCATGCGGCCCGCCGACCACGGCCCGCTCAGGGTCACGCCCATCAGGTCGCGCGGGTAGCCGAGCACGGCCCCCACGCGGTCCTGACCGCGCCGCAGGATGCCCAGGCCGTGCACGCGCCCCCCGACCAGCGAGGCCGTGTACGCCAGCGCACCGTCCAGCACGCTCTCCTGGGTGGGTCTGGCAAGCAGTTCGGCCAGCACGCGGCTGACGTCGCTCTCACTGGTGGACGCAGCGGGAGCGGGTGCGGGAGGGGCGGCCGGAACTGGTTTACGCTTGAACACGTTACCGTCAGTATAGAGCGCCGGGCCGCGCCGCACTGTCTCGTCTGCGTCAGCCGGAACCTTCATGTCGGCGGGCGCAGGCCACCCGCCGTCACGGTGGGCGGGCAGCCCGGAGGGTATGCTGGGCCTCCGATGACTTCCTCCCCTCCAGACCAGCGGCTCACGCGGGCCGTCGCGCGCGCGTACGAACGGTACGCCGAGCAGGCGGGCGCGTGGACGCGGCGCTTCACGGCGCAGGGCGGCACCGTCCACTGCCGCAGCGGCTGCGTGCACTGCTGCGACTTCCCCGTCCGCGTGAGCCTCGCCGAGGCGCTCCTCACGGCCTCCCAGCTGAACGGCACGCAGCTGGACGCCATGCGGGCCCGCGCGGCCCAGGTGATCCGCAACGCGCGCACGGCCGGCAGCTGGGACGAATACTTCCAGCGGCACCGCCGCGAGATCGGGTACTGCCCGCTGCTGGACCAGACGACAGGCGCGTGCACCGCGTACGACGTGCGCCCCACCCGCTGCCGCGACACCTTCAGCGCCCTGAGCGCCCACTACTGCCGCGTGGGAACGCTGGAGCACCTGAACCGCCAGGAGCGGGCCGAGTACACCCGCGAGGTGCGCGCGAACCCCGCCACGGACGGCCTGAGTCACTACATCGCGCCGCTGGAGGACATGAGCGAACCGGTCTGGACGACCGCCACGCGCGAGATGCGGCAGGCGTGGGGCATGGAGGTGTGGGGAGACTTCTGGGTGCTGACGACCCTCACGCAGGACGGGCCGTTCATGGACGCCGTGCGGGCCGGGCAGGCGGCACGCGCCACGAAGCGTGCCCGGACGCTTGGCCTGTGGAACGCCGAGATCGTCGAGATCGGCTGACGGCCCGGCGCGGGCAGGCGGCGGCCATCAGCCGGGACGCGGGGCGGGGACGGGCAGCTTCAGGGCTTCGGCCTCCTCCAGCGGCTGCCCGAACAGGTAGCCCTGACCGAGCCGGAAGCCCAGGCGCCGAAGGGCCTCGCACTGCTCGGGCGTCTCGATGCCTTCGGCCACCACGGCGAGGTTCAGGTCGCGGGCCATGGCGAGCATGGCGCGCAGCACCGCCTCGCTGCGCGGGTCGTGCAGGCTGGTCTTCAGGAAGAACCGGTCGAGCTTGACCTTCTGGATGGGCAGACTGCACAGCACCGCGAGGCTGGAGTGCCCCGTCCCGAAATCGTCGAGCGTGATCCAGACGCCGTGCGCGTGCAGCTGCGCGAGGCGCTCCGTGGCACCCGCGAGGTCGCGCAGCACCGCCGTCTCCGTGACCTCCAGCTCCAGCTGGGACGGCTGCACCCCGGAGCGCTGCAGGGCGTTCAGCACGGTCGTCACGAGGTCGTCGTCTCCCAGCTGCGCGGCGCTTACGTTGACGGCCACGCGCAGGCCCGGCTGGCGGCGCGCGAACTCCAGGGCGGCGTCCAGCACCCACGTTCCGAGGGCGTGAATGCGGCCGTTCTCCTCCGCCAGCGGAATGAAGGCGAACGGCGCGACCTCGCCCAGCTCCGGGCTGTTCCAGCGCAGCAGCGCCTCCACGTTCGCGACGACGGGCGACACGCCGGGCCGCGCCTCGTCCAGCGCCACGATCACCTGATACACGAGGCGCAGTTCCTGCCGTTCGATGGCCGTTTCGAGCGCGTGTTCCAGCCGGATGCGTTCCTCGACGCTCGCGAGGAGCGCCGGGTCGAACGGCACGATGGGCAGACCCGTGCGTTTCGCTTCGTACATGGCGACGTCCGCCTCCCGCAGCAGCGTCACCCAGGCGTCCTGCCCGACCATGCCGGACCGGGCGGCCACGCCGAGCCCCGTCAGGCCGGCCGAACCGCTCAGGCGCACCTCGCCTGCACCCGTCGCGATGGGCGTCGTGAGGGCCTGCAGGACGGGCAGGAGGGTCCTCGCGGCCACCTGTGGGCCCTGCGGAAGCAGCACCGCGAACTCGTCGCCGCCCAGCCGGGCCACCACGCCCTGCGCCGAGAGTCGCCGCGCGAGCCTGCCTGCCACCGCCTGCAGCACCTCGTCCCCCACATGGTGCCCGAGCGTGTCGTTGACGTTCTTGAAGTGGTTCAGGTCGATGAGCGCCACGCTGAGCGGCAGGCCCTGCTCCAGCCGCATCATGACGCGCTCCGAGAACAGCTGCCGGTTGGGGAGGCCGGTCAGGTCGTCGTGCTGCGCCTGCCACACCAGCCGTTCGCGTCCACTGTCGATCTCGTCGAGAAAGCCGTTGAAGGCCATCCCCAGATGATCGAGTTCGTCCTGGCCACGGACAGGCAGGCGTTCGCGCTGCTCCGGCGGGCGGGAGAGGAGCGTGGTGACGGGCAGGTCGTTCAGGTGCCGGATCACGCGCTGGTACACGGCGAGCCGCGCGAGCACCTGCGTTTCGAGCAGGTGCGCGGTGAGCAGCGCGAAGAGCACCATCGCGGCGCCTGTCGCGAGCAGCACGGCGAGCGCGGTGGACACCCCGATCAGGTGCGTGCCGCGGTCGTCGGTGACGCGCAGCAGCAGGGACGGCTGGCCGTTCAGGTCGTTCAGGACGGTGCGGCCCTGGATGCTGTGGCGGTCCTGCACGTGCACCGTCACGCCGGAC
Source organism: Deinococcus aquiradiocola (assembly GCF_014646915.1). NCBI lineage: Bacteria > Thermotogati > Deinococcota > Deinococci > Deinococcales > Deinococcaceae > Deinococcus > Deinococcus aquiradiocola. The sequence goes on from NZ_BMOE01000015.1 coordinate 55,984, forward strand.
CCTTCCGACAGGGCGGACGTGCCCGGCTGGGGGATCAGGTCCAGCGTGAGCTGCAGGTTCTGCCGGTACATCGTGACGACGCGCGGCGTGATCTGACGGGCCATCAGGATCACGCCGCGCACGGGGCCACGCTCGTCGCTGTGCGTGACGGGCCGCAGCGTGACCAGCCACGTCTCGCCCGGCTGTCCGGCCCTGGCAGGCAGGTACACGAAGCCCTCCCGGTGCGTGCCGGGGCGGTCCAGTGCGGCGAGCGTGCCGGGCTTCACGACCGCACCGAGCAGGCGGTCGCTGGGCGGACTCTCCTGGCGGCGCTGCAGGTCGTAGCCGCGGCGGCTGATGACCCGCCCGTCCAGGGCCACGTACGCGAGCAGGTTGAGGTCCATCGACTGGTACGTGCCCGGCACGAAATTCGAGGTCTCGAAGGCGCGGCGCCCCGTCTGCACGTAGGTGTACGCGTCGTCCCACACGGCCCAGTTGATGGCGAGCCGCGCGAGGTCCGTCACCTGCGACTGCAGGTACGTGGCGGCACGGCGCGTGTCGCGCTCCGTCTGCTGCGCCTCCTGCCGGTCGAAGAGCGCCACGACGGCAGGCTGCAGCAGGAAGGCCAGGACCGCCAGACAGACGCCTCCCAGCGCCAGCAGGCCCAGCAGCACCCGCGTGCGGATGCTGTCTGGTTCTCGCCACTTGCGCCTGTGCCAAGTCATGCCAGTTTCACCTTAACGGCCCGGTTCTCGCAACAGTCTGACGGGAGGAGGACACCTTCGCAGGTTCAGGCTTTCGTAAAGGCTGCGGGCATGCATGAGGCAGCGGGACGCTCCCTCCGGAGCGTCCCGCTGCCAGTCTGCGCGGCCGGTCCGTTCAGGCGCGGCTGGCGGCGATCAGGGCGGGCACGATCTCGTTCACGTCGCCCACGATGCCGTAGTCCGCGACCTTGAAGATCGGCGCTTCGGCGTCCTTGTTGATCGCGACGATGAACTTGCTCTTGCCCATGCCGGACAGGTGCTGCACGGCACCCGACACGCCCAGCGCGATGTACGCCTTGGGCTGCACGGTCTTGCCGGTCTGTCCGACCTGCTCGGCGTAGGGGCGCCAGCCCGCGTCCACCACGGCGCGCGTCGCGCCGACGCCCGCCCCGATGCTGTCCGCGAGGCCCTCGACGTACGTGGCGAAGTTGTCGGGGTTGCCGACGCCGCGTCCGCCCGTCACGATCACGTCCGCCTCGGTGAGCGCCACGCGGCTGGACTTCTCGACGGTCTTGCCGGTCACGGTGACGCGCGCGGCGGGCAGGTCGAGGTCCACGTCGTACTGCTCACCGGCCGCCGCGAGCGGACCGGCGGGCGCGAACGATCCGGGCTTGGCGGTCACGACGACCACCGGGCCGGACGCGCTGACCGTCTCGGTCACGCGCGCGAGGTACGTGTAGCGCTGCGCGTTGAGGGTGTCGCCGTCCGCCTTCAGGCTGATGGCGTCCTCCAGGTACGGCGCGTCGAGTTTCACGGCGACGCGCGGCGCGTACTCGCGGCCCGAGCGGCTCCCGCCGATGACGACGGTGCTCGCCTCGCCCTCACGGGCGATCTGCGCGGCGGCCGCCGCCCACAGTTCCGGGCTGTACTGCGCGAGGGCCGCGCTGTCCCCCACGAGCACCTGATCGGCGTAACGTGCAGCGTCGTTGGCGACGTCGGCGACGCCCTGACCCAGCACGAGCAGCGTGACGGGACCTTCACGGCCCGACTCGCGCGCGGCGTTCACCATTTCGAGACTGCTCTTGGAGAGCTTGCCTGCAGCGTGTTCAGCGACAATCAGAATCATTACGCGATCACCTTCGCTTCGTTGCGCAGCAGGTTCAGCAGTTCGCTGGCGGCCGCGGACGGGTCTTTGCCGTCGATGAGCTTGTTGAGGCGGGCGCGGCTCTGGATCTCGGCGCCCACGAACTGCACGCTGGGGACCGCGCCGTACGTGTCGAGCGTGTCCTTGCGGAGTTCCTTCTTCTTGGCCTTCATGATGTTCGGCAGCGTCGGGTAGCGCGGCTCGTTGAGGCCCTGCTGGGTGCTCACCACGGCCGGGAGGGGCGCCTGGAAGCTCTCGTTGCCTTCGTCCACGTCGTGGCGGCCCGTGATCTGCGCGCCGTCCACCTTGAGTTCGTTGACCCAGGTGAGCTGCGGCCACCCGAGGCGTTCGGCAGTCGCAGCGCCCAGCGCCTGCGAGTCCCAGTCGGCCTCCTGTCCGCCCACCAGGATGAGCTGCACACCCTCCTGCTGCGCCACCTGCGCCACCACGCGGCTGAGCGCCACGGCGTCCAGGCGGGTGTCCGTCTCGACGTGCACGGCGCGGTCGGCGCCCATGGCGAGTGCGGTGCGCAGGGCGTCCTCACTGCGTTTGGGTCCCACGGCGAGCGCGACGACTTCCTCGACGCCGCCCGCCTCGCGCAGGCGCAGGGCTTCCTCCACGCCGTACTCGTCCATGCCGTCCATCACCAGGGTCGTGCCTTCCAGGTCCACCGCCGTGCCGCTTACCTTCACACGCGCCTCGGCGTCCGGCACCTGCCGAACCAGCGTCAATATCTTCATGCGTCCTCCTGTCGTCACAGACTAGCTTATTGAACTGAGTCCAATTTTAGCACAGGGCTCACGTCCGGCCGCAACCCCCACCGCTATCCTGCAGCATGCCCCTCGCCGAAGCCCTCATCGAACGCGCCGACCTGCAGAAACGCGCCCTGCAACTCCAGGCCCGCCTCCACACCAACGCCAAAACCCAGGAAGGCGAAACGCCCGCCGAAGACCCCGCCGAACTCCTGACGGAACTGATGGGCCTCTACGACCGCCTCGACACCCTCATCGCCCGCATCCACCGCAGCAACATGGCGGCCCGCCTGCCGGACGGCCGCACCCTCACCGACGCCCTCGCCCACCGCGAAGTCCTCGACCTGCGCCTCACCGCCCTGCGCGGCGTCACCGAAGCCGCCAGCATCCAGCAGACCCGCCAGACCCGCTCCGAACTGCGCTACGTGTCACACCTCCCCGTCCGCGACCTGCAGGCCCAGACCGACCGCCTCGCCCGCGAACGCCGCAAACTCGAAACCCTGATCCAGCAGACCAACTGGCAAAGCCCCCTCCTCGACTGAACCCGCACACCCCGCCCGCGCTACAGTCAGGACGCCGGACGTCCGGGCGAGCGCCAGCCCAGCCTGCGGGCCAAGCAGGCACCCTGAGGAGCCGGGGCGGCTCCACCCCCTCACCCACCCCGCCCAGCACCCCTCACCCCGGCACGACGCACCACGCACCCCTCACCACCACGGCACTGACGGACCACCGGCAACACTCGGGGCGACCTCTGATTCAGAAGTCGCCCCGAGCACTGTCACCCACCCTCCCCGGCAACCGGGACGGCCCGGTACGCCTGACGCTGCTCGCTCCGCTCGGCCCTGCGGGCGGCGGTTATTTCGGCGCACCGGGGCGGCCCGGTACGCCTGCCGCTGCTCGCTCCGCTCGGCCCTGCGGGCGGCGGTTATTTCGGCGCACCGGGGCGGCCCGGTACGCCTGCCGCTGCTCGCTCCGCTCGGCCCTGCGGGCGGCGGTTATTTCAGCAGGCTGCGGGCGATCACGACGCGCTGGATCTCGTTGGTTCCCTCGTAGATCTGGTTGAGTTTCACGTCGCGCAGCAGCTTCTCGACCGGGTACTCGCCCACGTACCCGTACCCGCCGTGAATCTGGATGGCTTCGTTCGCCGCGTCGAAGGCCATCTCGGACGCGTAGGCCTTGGCGATGCTGCTCTCCGTGCCGTGCGGCAGGCCCTGATCCACCAGCCACGCCGCCTTCCACGCCATCAGGCGGCCCGTCTCGATGCCCATCAGCATCTCGGCCATCTTGAACTGGATCGCCTGGAAGGTGCTGATCGGCTTGCCGAACGCCTCGCGTTCCTTCGCGTACTTCACGCTCTCCTCCAGCGCGCGCCGCGCGACGCCCACGCTGCCCGCCGCGACCGGAATGCGGGTCTTGTCGAGGGTCTTCATGGCGATCTTGAAGCCGTCGCCCAGGCCGCCCAGGACGTTCCCGGCGGGCACGCGGACGTTCTCGAACACCAGTTCCGCCGTGTGACTGGCGCGCTGACCCATCTTGTGCTTGATTTTGTTGGCGGTCATGCCTTCGGGCATGCCTTCCACCACGACGGCGACGCTGGCCTTGTGGCCGCCCTGCCGGTCGGTGGTGGCGAACACCACGGTGATGTCGGCCTTGCCGCCGTTGCTGATCCACATCTTGCTGCCGTTGATGACCCACTCGTCCCCGTCGAGGACGGCGGTGGTGTGCATGGCGGCCGCGTCGGAGCCGTTGTTCGGTTCGCTGAGCGCGAAGGCGGCCAGGGCGGGCTTCTCGACCAGCGGCGACAGGAAGCGCTTCTGCTGTTCTTCGCTGCCGCCCACCAGGATGGGCGTGATGCCGAGCTCGCTGGCCATCAGGACGGTGTAGATGCCCATGCAGCCGTACGCGATCTCCTCACCGATGATGCACTCGTCGAGCATGCCCAGGCCAAGGCCGCCCGCGTGTTCCGGCACGGAGGCGTTCAGCAGGCCGAGTTCGTGGGCTTTCTCCACGATCTGCCAGGGGAGTTCCTCCTTCTGGTCGTACTCGGTCGCGATGGGCATGATCTCGCGGCGCGTGAAGTCGCGGGCGAGCTGCTGGAGTTGCTTCTGTTCGTCGGTCAGGGAAAATTCGATCATGCGTGCCTCCGGGGAGCAGGGCTGAGCAGGCCCGTGGGGTGCCTGACAAACGCTCGCTCGTTTTGACTGAGTACAAAATAACAGGTTCCGGGCCTCCACAGTGAAGCCCCGCCACCACCCCCCCGCCCGCACGAACGGCAGCGCCCCCGGCCGAAACCTGGGGGCGCTGCATGGGTCCTGCCGGAAGCGCTCTTACTTCCTGGTGATGCGGTTCTGCGGGCCGGGCGCGACGGGCGTGTTGGCCTTCAGGTACGCCTGGAAGGCGTCCACGTCCGAGAGGTTCGGCTGCACGAGGCGGTCCGTGCCGTCCTTGAGGACCGTGAAGCCGTCACCGCCGTCCGCGAGGAAGCTGTTCACGGTCACGCGGTACGTGCCGGTGGGCGAGATGTCCGTGCCGCTGAGTTTCAGGTCGCTGACCCTGCTGCCGGTCGCGGCGGCGGCCGTCCAGGTGTACGTGAGGCCCGCGCTGACCTGCAGGACGCGGTTGCTGCCCGCCGTGGGGTTGTCGAACTGCTGCTCCAGCACGGCCTTCAGCTGCGCGCCCGTCAGGGTGACGGTGGTGAGCGTGTTGCCGAAGGGCTGCACGGTGAACGCGTCCCCGAAGTTCACGCTGTTGTCGGGCTTGATGTTGGTGGAGTCGGGCAGGTCGGCGCGGATGCCGCCCGGGTTCATCAGGGCGATGACGGCGTTGCCGGTGGCGGCGCTGCGGGTCGCGGCGAGCTGGCTGTCGGCGATCACGTCGCCCAGGGCGCTCTCGCCCGCGTCGTTCGCGGCGCGCAGGATCTGCGGCACGGCGATCCTGGCGACGACGGTGTTCTTCACGGCGTCCGTGAGGCCTTTGGCCTTGGCGACGATGGCGGTCTCGGCGGGGTCCTTGGGGATGGTGGTGGTGGCGCTGGCGTCCATGACGACGTTCGCGGCCTTGATGGACAGCAGCTTGTGGCTGGCCTTGTCGACCTGCAGGTCGAGGCGCTGCAGCAGGTGGCCGTAGAAGTCGCCCTGGATGACCACGCGGCCGTTCACGAGGCAGTTGTAGCCCTGGTGCGTGTGGCCGCTGATGATGGCGTTCACGGCCGGGTCGACGCGCTTGGCGATGTCGACGATGTTGCCCATCAGGCTGCTGCAGCCCGCGACATTGTACTTGTCGGTGGCGGTGCCGCCCTCGTGGATCAGCATGATGATCGCGTCGGGGTTCTGCGCCTTGATCTCGGGCATGAACTTGTTGACGCTGTCGGCCTCGTCGAGGAAGTTCAGGGTCTTCACGCCGTCCGGGGTGACGATGGTGGGCGTGACCCTGGTGACGGCACCCACGAAGGCGATGCGGGCGCCGCTGGCGGTCGTGACGATCTGGTACGGCGCGAAGACGGGCTTGCCGCTGTCCTTGTCGACGACGTTCGCGCCGAGCCACTTGAAGCTCGCGCCGGGGTAGTTCGCTTCGAACTTGCAGGCCTTGGCGGCGTCGTTGCTGTCGCAGCCGCCGTTCTGCATGCGCAGCAGTTCCTTGAGGCCCTGGTCGAACTCGTGGTTGCCGAGCGCGCTGACCTGCATGCCCATCTTGCTGAGCGCGATGACGCTCGGCTCGTCGCGCAGCAGGCTGCTGATGACGGGCGAAGCGCCGATCAGGTCGCCGCCGCCCACGAGGACCGTGTCGGGGTTGGCGCTGCGGACGCTGTTCACGTACCCGCCGATGATCTCGGCGCCGCCCGCGGCGAGGTTCGCGGTGGCGGCGGGGTTCGCGGCGGTCGGGGCGGGCACCTTGATGCCCGAGAAGCCGGTCGGGACGAGGTTGCCGTGGAAGTCGTTCAGGCCGAGCACGACCACGTCGACGGGTTTGTTCCCGGCGAAGAGGCTACAGCTGGAGAGACCGAGGGCCAGGGTAAGCAGCATCAGGGGGGTTTTCATAGGTCCTCCTCATCTTGAAGCCGGGGTGTCAGGGGTGTGCCCGCGCGGTCGTCCGGCGCGGGTGAACCCGGAATGTCGGCCAGGGGTTCAGCGTAACGCAGGTGACAGTCCACGCCAGCATTGAGACAGCCTTCATGTGCAGCTCATGCCGGGGGCAGTGCGGGACTTCACCGGGAACGGGGTCAGCCGCCCAGTTCCGCGAACACCGAGCGGGAGATCACCACGCGCTGGATCTCGGAGGTCCCCTCGTAGATCTCGGTGATCTTGGCGTCGCGGTACAGGCGCTCCACCGGGTACTCGCGGCTGTACCCGTTCCCGCCGAACACCTGGATCGCCTCGCGCGTCACGTCCACCGCCGCCTCCGACGCGAGCAGCTTCGCGATGCTGGCCTCGCGGCTGTACGGCTGTCCGCTGTCCTTCAGCCACGCGGCCTTCAGGGCCACGAGGCGCGCCGCCTCGATGCGGGCCGCCATGTCCGCGATCTTGAAGCTCACGCCCTGGTTCTGCGCGATGGGCCGCCCGAACTGCTCGCGTTCCAGCGCGTAGCGGGCCGCGTGCTCGAAGGCGGCCCGCGCGATCCCGACGGCCTGCATGGCGATCCCGACGCGCCCGGCATCCAGGCACGCGAGCGCGATGGTGAGGCCCTGCCCTTCCTCGCCGAGCAGGTTCGCGTGCGGGACGCGCACGTCGTCGAAGGAGACGGTGGTGGTGTGCGCCGCGTGCAGCCCGAGCTTCTCCTCGGGCGTCCCGAAGCTCAGGCCGGGCGTGCCGCGCTCCACCACGAAGGCGCTGATGCCGCGCGCGCCGCTGCCGCCGGTGCGGGCCATCACGAGGTACGTGTCGGCCTGGTTGCCGCTCGTGATCCAGGCCTTGCTGCCATTGATGCGCCAGCCGTCCCCGTCCCGTTCGGCGCGGGTGCGGAGGCTGGCGGCGTCGGACCCGGCGGCGCTCTCGGTCAGGCAGAACGCGCCGATGGCCTCGCCGCTCACCAGGGGCCGCAGGTACCGTTCGCGCTGCGCGTCGGTGCCGTAGCACAGCAGCATCTGTTCCGGCAGGCCGTTCTGCACGCTCACGACGACGGCCACGCTCGCGTCGGCCGCCGCGATCTCCTCCAGGCACAGCGCGTACGTGACGCTGTCCAGGCCCGCACCGCCCCACTCTTCCGGGACGGTCGCGCCCAGCAGGCCCAGTTCGGCCAGGCCGCGCAGCTGCTCGCGCGGGTATTCGCCGCTGCGGTCGAAGGCGGCGCTGTGCGGCGCGACGTGCGCCTGGCAGTAGTCGCGGACCGTCTGCACGATCAGGCGTTGCTCGTCCGACAGGCCGAAGCTCAGGCCGGCGGACGGTGCGGCGGGGTGGGCGGCACCGGGGAGGGTGGTGGTCATGCCGTCAGTCTAGCGGCCCTGACGAACGGTCGTTAGTGTGCCGTGCGGGGGCCGCCCGTCTCCCCCGCTCCCGCCCTGCTCAGCGCCACTGCGCGCTGAGTTCCGCCCAGCGCGACGAGTCCAGGCTCACGTCGCCCGGCAGGCGCACGCTGGCCGTGGCGCGGCTCCCCTCCTGCACGTCCGGCTTGCGGCGGCGCGCCAGCTCGAACACGCTCTTGCGTTCGGTCGCGATGTGCAGCACCTCGTCACCGATCTCCATGGCGTGCGTGACCGCCAGCGCGATCTGCGGCGCGATGATGTCCACGTAATCCTGACTGGTGTACACGTCGCTGAACGCCACCGGGTACGCGAACTCGCGCGGCCGGAAGCTCGTCCGCACGATCAGGTGCCGCGCCGCCGCGCGCGCCGCCTCCTCCGCCACCAGTTTCGTCAGCGAGTAGTAGTTCACGACCGGCCCCGGCGTGTCCGACTCGCGGTACTGGCCCTGCTCGCCGTCGAAGACGTAATCGGTGCTGATGTGCAGCAGTTTCGCGCCCACCGCGTTCGCGGCCCGCGCGAGGTGCCGCGTGCCCTCCACGTTCACGGCCCAGCAGCGCTCACGGTCCTGCTCGGCGCCGCCCACGTTCGTGTACGCCGCCGCGTGCACGATCAGGTCCGGACGCTCGGCGGCCACCACCGCGTCCACGCTCTGCACGCTCGTGATGTCCAGTTCCGCGCTGCCCGGCGCGACCAGCCCCGGAATGAGGTCCCGCAGTTCCTTGCCCAGCCGCCCGTTGCCACCCGTCAGGAGAATCTTCACGCCCCCATCCTGCGGGCTGCCGGACACGCACGCAAGCACAGCCGTCCTGAAGGAACGGGGAATGCGGACCTGGACGGGAATCGCGCCTCCCGGCTCGGTCTAGACTGAAGGCATGATCGAGCGCGTCATTCTCGCCAAACCCCGCGGCTTCTGCGCGGGCGTCGTGATGGCCATCGGGGCGGTCGAGAAGGCCGCCCGCAGCGAGGCCCGGCCCGTCACGGTGTACCACAGCATCGTCCACAACCACACCGTCGTGGACCGCCTGGCGTCGCAGTACGGCGTGCACTTCGTGGAGGACCTCGGGAACGTCACGGCCCTCCCGGACGGCGGGGACACCATCGTGTTCAGCGCGCACGGCGTGAGCCCCGCCGTGCGGCAGCGGGCCCGCGACCTGGGCCTGAGCACCATCGACGCCACCTGCCCCCTCGTCACGAAGGTACACTCCGAAGCCAAGAAGTACGCCCGCGAAGGGTACGGCATCCTGCTCATCGGAGACAGCGCGCAGCATCAGGAGGTGCTCGGCACGCAGGGCGAAGCGCCGGAACACACCATCCTGGTCGGCGTGCTCGGCAAGACCGGCCCCGGCCTGCACGACCCGCACACCGTCACGGTCCCGAACCCGGAACGGGTGGTGGTGCTCACGCAGACGACCCTCAGCGTGGACGACACGCGCCGCACCGTCGAGATCCTCAAGGCGCGCTTCCCGCAGCTCGTGATCCCGCCCAGCGAGGACCTCTGCTACGCCACCAAGAACCGGCAGGACGAGGTGAAACGCATCGCGGGCCAGGTGGACGCCTTCCTGGTGCTGACCAGCACGCACAGCTCGAACGGCATGCGCCTGCTGGAACTCGCGCAGGCCGAATGCGGCCGCGCAGAACGCCTCGAAACGGCCGCCGACCTCGCCCGGCTCGACCTGACGGGCGTGCGGTCCGTCGGCATCACGAGCGCCGCCAGCACGCCCGACGACCTCGTGCAGGCCGTCGTCGAACACTTCCGCGCCCTCAATCCGGCGCTCGAGGTCCGCGAAGACGGCGAGTGGGAGAACATCGAGTTCCGCGAACCGCGCAAGATCGGCCCGACCGACGCCCTCCCCCGCACCATGCAGTGACGCCCGGCGGGACGCCCCGCACCCCCTTGTCACCGACGCACGGAACAATACCCCCCAGGTGCGGGCGGTAGACTTCCGGCATGGATTCTTATGATGTTCTGGTCATCGGCGGCGGTCCCGCCGGTTACGTCGCGGCCATCCGCGCCGCCCAGCTCGGCTTCAAGGTCGCGTGCGTCGACGCCTTCGAACGCGGCGGCAAACCCTCCCTCGGCGGCACCTGCCTGAACGTCGGCTGCATCCCCAGCAAGGCGCTCCTCGACTCCAGCGAGAAGTACGAGATGATCCAGCACGAGGCCAGCGAGCACGGCATCGACGTGCAGGGCGCCACCATCAACCTGCAGCGCATGCTGGCCCGCAAGGACCAGGTCGTCGACAAGCTCACGGGCGGCGTCGCGTTCCTCTTCAAGAAGAACAAGATCACCAGCATCCACGGCCTCGGCCGTCTCGTCCGTCAGGAAGGCGACGCCTGGGTCGTCGACGCGGCCGGCACCGAAGTGCTCGCCCGGCGCGTCATCGTCGCGACCGGCAGCAGCCCCCGCGCGCTGCCCGGCGTGCAGTGGAGTGGCCGCATCGTCGAGAACAGCGGCGCCCTCACCCTCCCCGAAGTGCCCGGCAGGCTCGGCGTGATCGGCGCGGGCGTCATCGGCGTGGAACTCGGCAGCGTCTGGCGTCGCCTCGGCGCGCAGGTCACCGTCCTCGAAGCGCTCCCCGGCTTCCTGCTGCCCGCCGACGACGCCGTCAGCAAACTCGCCCTGCGCGAATTCCAGAAGCAGGGCCTCGACTTCCACTTCAGCGTCACGGTCGACCACATCCAGGACAACGGCAACGACGTCACCGTCACGTACACCGAGAACGGCCAGCAGACGACCGCCACCTACGACCGCCTCATCGTGTCCGTCGGCCGCGTCCCCCACACCGCCGGACTCGGCGCGGACGCCGTCAACCTGCAGCTCGACGAGCGCGGCTTCATCAGGGCCGACGCGCACTTCCAGACGAACCTCCCCGGCGTGTACGCCATCGGCGACGTGATCGGCGGCCCCATGCTCGCCCACAAGGCCGAAGACGAAGGCGTCGCCGTCGCCGAACTCATCGCCGGACAGTCCGGACACGTCAACTACAACACCATCCCCTGGGTCATCTACACCACCCCCGAAATCGCCTGGGCGGGCCTCACCGAGAAAGCCGCCAGGGAACAGGGCCACACCGTCAAGACCGGCCAGTTCCCGTTCAGCGCCAACGGCCGCGCCCTCGGCCACAACGACACGCGCGGATTCGTGAAAGTCGTCGCGGACGCCACCACCGACCGCATCCTCGGCGTGCACATGATCGGACCGAACGTCAGCGAACTCATCGCCGAAGCCGTCACCGTCATGGAATTCGGCGGCAGCGCCGAAGACCTCGCCCGCACCGTCCACGCCCACCCCACCCTCAGCGAAGCCGTCAAAGAAGCCGCGCTCGCCGTCGACAAACGCGCCATCCACGCCTGAACCCCGCCCCACTCCACCCACGGCCGCGCCCGCCGCTTGACAGAATCCTCAAAGCCCTGTAATCTTTCGTGCGTGCTGAAAAGCACCCCTTGAAAGGGCGGCAAGCGCAGAGAAACGCGAATGCTGTGGGTGTGGCCCCATCGTCTAACGGTTAGGACACTACCCTTTCAAGGTAGCGATACGGGTTCGAATCCCGTTGGGGTCACCACCATTCTCCCGCTCCGGCACCCGCCAGAGCGGGAGAACTGCTGTACACCCCACCCACGACGACTATAGTGACCCACGTGAGCCAGCCCCCCACCCACGACACCCCCACCTTCACGCCCCCCAGGTGGGTCAGCTGGCTGATCGCCCTCACCCCCATCTTCCCTCCCCTCTACCTCGCCGCCTTCGGCACCCTGAAACACCTGCGCCAGCTGCCGCTCACGGCACGCCGCATCGTGTTCTTCTTCGCCGCCACGCAACTCGTCGCGGCGATCTTCACGCCAGCACCACTCACGTCACTCGGCCTCACCGCCGTCCGCACGGCCGAAGCCCTCGCGATGATCGCCGCCGGCGTCTACCTGCGCGACAGCCGCACCCTGCGCCCCCTGCTGTGGGGACAACTCGTCATCTTCGCGAGCGCCTGGGGGTACACGCTCTACACGCAGGGCGTCGCGGGCGTACAGGCACGACTGGGCCACCCGTACTACTACATCGTCACCCTGGGCCTCGTGGCCACCATCGCCCTGTGGCTCATCGTGTACTGGCGCGGCGCCGGATGGTGGCGCTGGCCAGCCGGCCTGTTTGCCCTCGCCACCCTGCTCGCCTCCGGCAGCCGCGGACCGCTGCTCGCCCTGCTGACCGGCTCCGTCGCCGCCCTCGCCTTCCAGCGCGGAAAACACCGCCGCCCCTGGCTGCTCCTGCCCGTCGTGGCCGTCATCATCCTCGCGATGGTCAGCTTCAGGGCACAGATCACCTTCAAACCGATCGAACGCCTATTAAATGACCAGACCAGCGGCCGCGAATTCGTTTGGCAGGATGCCGTTCATGGCTGGCAAACATCCCCTCTTGGTGGAGTTGGCCCTTATCAAGGTGGTCCCTATCTAACATATTTATTTAAAGACGGTTGTCAGCTGACCCCTACTCTTGAACGCAATGAGATACATTGTCCAGAAAGCTTGATTCCCTGGGCGGGTGCACTATTAATTGCGCACAACGTTTGGCTGCATTGGTTGCTGGAAACTGGCATTATAGGTACATTAGGTTTGCTGACCGTCACCATGTATGGCTTGTGGCTGGCCGTTCGCCAAGGCGACTCCTTCACACTGGCAATCATGTTTGGCTATTTAGCCATAAATATGGTTGATGTAGTATTGACGATGCCAAGTGTACATTTTTCTGAACTCTGGTGGCTACTTATAGGGGTGACATTTAATGCAAAAAAGTGACTACGTATTAGTCTCGCAAACGAATAGTTTACACATCAATAACTATACAGGATTTCGGGAAATTGAAAGATGGGGCGTATGGGGCCTAGGAAAGGACATGGGTATTGAGTATTCAGCAAAATCCCCAAATCTTATAGTTTACCTTTCATTTAATCTACCCTTACCGAACCAAGTTCTCACTATTAAAAATAATAATGTGATTATTTCGAAAATCACAAATCCTGAATATGGAGCAGACTATAAAGGCATATTGCTGCTTGAGAATACTTTAGGAAAAAATAAGCTGACTTTTCATACAAATTATTCTAACGCAGATAAGTTAATATCAGAAGTCGATAAATCAGATATCAGCGTAGCTTTTAATGAATTAAGATTCGCAGATATATCAAGAGAAAATAAACACACAATCATTAATCTTTTTAAGGTATCTTTTTTAAAAAACTATGAAGCTGCATACACCGATAGAATATATTTTTCTTATGGCGACGACCACCGCCCTAATAATTCAGTGAATTATTTAATCATAACCAATGACGCGTCCCCAAGCATTAATTTTACTGAGTACACAGAAGATTACAAAAAAGATACCGGATCTTTACTATCTCACAATCATTTTGTGAGTGGTATGCTAGATTTAGCCCCTTCGCAAAAAACTGGCCTTGTCCAGATAAAATACTTGCAAAATAAATCAAATTTTGATGGTAAGAAAATTTCCGAGATAAAATCGCTCACTTTTTTAAAAGCATCGGTTAGTTTTCAGCCTTTAAGCGGAAAATACGTCATTTTCATCTCGGGTTTTTTTATTTTAATTATATTGATTTGTCTTTTGCGCTTCCTAAATATAATTTCCACTCCATATAACAAGAAATTGGAAGAATAAGCTATTATATTTATAAGTAGCTTGGCAGTGTAGACCACCTCATAAGTAGCTAGCTGGTCTGTGATTAGCGGTCGGCTGAAAGATCGAGGACGCGCTGACTGGGCGGCTTGACCTTATGGCCGACCGCTATTGATACCGGTAGAAGTTCAAGTCGATGGAAATCCAAATGATGAGAGTGACCTCCTGATCCCGACAATCTCCAAGGGTTGGCTAGTCTCTGGTCTCTGCTATTGATACCGGTTTAAATTGAGGTTACCTCCATGAGACGTTGTGGCAACTTGATGTACCGAATCCTCTGCCATCCCGCACGCAGCCGAGCCCTCAGCTCTTT
>NZ_BMOE01000016.1 GCF_014646915.1 Deinococcus aquiradiocola
TGTGGGCATGGCCGTTTTTGACGATGCGGACGGCGCCGCAATGCGGACACGTAAGCTCGTTCATGGTTCATTGAACCACTGTCGTGCCCAAGAGTCCACGACCATTCGAATGCATGAGTTGACGCCGGGTGCATACCGCGCTATATTCTCTGTATCACCGCCTGAAAGGGCGGTTTTTTCGTCCCGTCTCACCGGGTGCGGGCCTGCCGTGCGGCCCTCTGCTACCCTCAGGGCATGACGACCCTGCGGACCGGCTGGACTTCATGGCGCGCGGCGGCCGTGCCGGGCAGCGTGTTCACCCTCATGAACGCCGCCGTGGCGCAGGCCCGCGCGGCCGGGCACGGCATCATCGACCTCTCGATCGGCTCGTCGGACGGCACGCCGCCCGCCGCCGCGCTGGACGCCGTGCGGAGCGCCGCGGACCGGCCGGACACGTACCGTTACCCGCTGTTCAGCGACACGGCCCCGCTGCGCGAGGCGGCCGCGCAGTACATGCGGCGGCGCTTCGGAGTGACGCTCGACCCGGTCACGCAGGTCCTGCCGCTCATCGGGGCGCAGGAGGGCCTCGCTCACCTGCTGCTCGCCACCACCGACCCCGGCGACACCCTGCTGATGCCGGACCCGTGCTACCCGCCCTACTACGGCGCGGCGGCCGTGGCGGGCCTGCAGGTGGTGCCGCTCCCGCTGCACGCCGAGCACGCGTTCCTGCCGGTGCTGGCGGACGTGCCTGCGGGCGTGCACCCGCGCGCCCTGCTGCTGAACTACCCGAACAACCCCACGAGCGCCGTGGCGACCCGCGCGTTCTTCGAGCAGGCCGCGCACTGGTGCCGTGAACGCGGCACGCTGCTCGTCCACGACCACCCGTACGCGGAACTGACGTACCCGGCGCCCGGCGAGGACGACCTCGCCCCGAGCGCGCTGCAGGCGACGGACGACACGTTCGGCGGGGTGGTGGAGCTGCACAGCCTGTCGAAATCGCATCACATGGGCGGGTTCCGGGTGGGGTTCGCGGTGGGTGACGCGGACGTGATCGCAGCCCTCGCGCGCGTGAAGGGCGCCGTGGACTTCCACCCGTGGCTGGGCATTCAGGCGGCAGCCACGGCGGCGCTCGGGACGGTGCCGGGCGGCCTGCAGGTGTTCCGGGAGCGGCGGGACGCGCTGGTGCCCGCCCTGCACGCGCTCGGCTGGGACGTGCGCTGGCCGCAGGCGAGCATGTACGTGTGGGCGCGTCCCAGGCAGGGCGGCGCGGACCTCGCGGACAGCGTGTCGTTCGCGGTGCGGGCCGCGCGCGAGACGGGCGTGGCCGTGTCGCCGGGCCGCGCCTTCGGGCAGATGGGGGAGGGGTACGTCCGATTCGCGCTCGTGCAGCCCCCGGAAGTGCTGCGTGAGGCCGTGGAGCGCCTCTCCCGCGTCCCCCTCATGCCCTGAGACGAAACCCGTCCGGGACTCCTTCCTGAAGTGACATGGACGCGGCGCGGAACCGTCCCCTCCGCTGCTCGCGGCCGGGCGGCGGCTCCGCATTCCGCCCGGCCGAACTTCAAGCGTTCAGCTCCATCCGGGAGGACCTGCACTTGGCACGTCATGGACCGGGCGGATGTGCCCGGCCCGTCCATCCCTGGGTGCCGCGCCCCCCGGCCCGGCCACCCCGCCCCCTGCTCCCCTTCCTTCCAGCGCGTGTGTCCCCCGCCCGACCTCCAGCGGTCCTCCCGAGCGTACGGGGGCGGGCGTTACTGGGGTGTTCCGTGCCCGTCCGTGCGCGTTCCGGCGTCCTGCCCGGCCGCCCGGTCCGCGCGCAGGAACACGTTCAGGGCGCCCCGGTCGTACAGCACCACCCGCACCCGCAGGTCCGGCCTGCCCTGCAGGAAGGCCCGTACGGCCTGCACCGTCACCTGCGCCGCCAGCGGCAGCGGGTACCCGTACACGCCCGTGCTGATGGCCGGGAACGCCACGCTGCCGCACCCGGCCTGCACCGTCAGCTCCAGGCTGCGGCGGTACGCGCCTGCCAGCAGGACCGCCTCGTTGGCCGTGCCGCCCCGCCAGATGGGGCCGACCGCGTGCACGACGTGCTGCACGCCCTGCCGGGACAGGTCGAAGGCGGGCGTGATGACGGCCGACCCCGGCTCGCAGTGCCGGATGGCGCGGATGGCGCGCAGCAGCTCCGGCCCCGCCGCGCGGTGAATGACGCCGTCCACGCCGCCCCCGCCCGCCAGCTGCGCGTTCGCGGCCGTCACGATGACCTGATACGGATTCCGGTCAACCAGTTATGAAGTAACTGGTTGACCCGACTGGAAGGAGGAGGAAAGGACAGGTTCCGGGAAAGGAGTTAGAAAAATGGTGGGGTGCCATTTTTATAACGGATTGGACGGAATCCGTGTGGGTCGTCTGTGCGGCGATGTCGCCCTGCACGATCTCCAGCGTGCCGTCTGCCGTCACGGGGCGGTCTTCTGTTCCAGCACGAGGCTCACGACTTCCTTCACTTCGGCGAGGCCCTGCAGGCGTTCGCCGTCCAGGTCGCCCGCGCGGGCGAGCGCTTCGGCCTTGCGTTTGTCGATGCTGGCCACTTCCAGTGTCGCCGCGTCCCCGAACACCTCCCGGAACCGCGCGACCGGGTACTCCAGCCGCCGCGAGCGTTTCAGGGTGGCGCGGTAGATGTCCGTCTCGACCCGCTGGCCGTCCAGCAGGGCCGCCTTGATGACGGCCCCCAGTTCCTCCCGTTCGGCCTCCAGGCCCTGAATGGTGTCGCGCAGCGTCGCGTAGCGGTCGAACAGGTCCTGCAGGTCCGGGCCGTCCGGCGTGAGGGGTGCGGAGGGAGTGTCCATGCCGTCAGTCTAGAGCGCGCCTTCCCGTCCTGTCCGGCGCGCACCGTCCGGCGGGCGCTGTCCAGCGGACCGGTGATGCGGGGCGCGCCGCTCCCGTACAATCGCCCCATGAGCGACACACCGCCCGACTACGAGACGCGCATTCTGGACGCCATCCGCCGCGGCGCGAGCATGGTGGACATCGCGGGCCTCAAGCCTGCCCGCGTGAACAGTCCCGGCGAGGCGATCCGGGCCCTCAAGGACGGCAACGCCCGCTTCTTCTCCAACCAGGCGTCCCGGCCGGAACTCGGCGCGAACGAACGCCGCGCGCAGATCATGGGGCAGACGCCCTTCGCGGTGGTCCTGGCGTGCAGCGACAGCCGCGTGCCGGTGGAGCTGGTGTTCGACCAGGGGTTCGGGGACCTGTTCGTGGTGCGTGTCGCGGGGAACGTGGTGGGCGAGGCGGGCCTCGGCACGGTCGAGTACGCGGTCCGGCACCTGAACGTGAACCTCGTGATGGTGATGGGGCACGAGGGCTGCGGCGCCGTGCAGGCCGCCATGATGCCCGAGGAGGAGATCGCGCAGGAGCCCGACGCGCTCCAGCAGCTCATCCGGCGCATCCAGCCGAGTCTGGAGGGCCTGCCCGTCATCCGGGACCGCAAGGCACGCATGCGGGAAGCGGTGCTGAACAACGTCCGGCACCAGGCGGCCGCGCTGCGCGCCCAGCCGGTGGTGCGCGACGCCGAGGCGAGCGGGCAGATCCGCGTGATCGGCGGCTTCTACGAGATCGGGTCGGGCGCCGTGGACTTCCTGACGGACGAGGACGACCTGCGCCCCTGACCCCTGGCGGCGCGGGCGTCACGGCGGGCCGCGCGGCACCATTACGGCCCGCCGTGCATGGCACCATGAACCATGACCTGCGCCCGTCCCCGCACCCGCTGCCGGCCAGCCGCAGCGCCCGCACATGCCTGAAGCGCACCGCACCGAACTGTACCTGCTGGTGGCGGGCGTCCTGCTGCTCGTCAGCATCGTGGGCAGCAAGGCCTCCGGCCGGATCGGCGTGCCGAGCCTGCTGCTGTTCCTGGGGGTCGGCATGCTCGCCGGGTCGGACGGGCCGGGCGGCATCGTGTTCAGCAACTACGGGCTCGCGCAGAGCATCGGCACGCTCGCCCTGGCCCTGATCCTCTTCCGGGGCGGGCTCGGCACGAGCTGGACCGAGGTGCGGCCCGTGCTGGGCAGCGGTGTGTCGCTCGCGACGCTCGGCGTGCTGCTCACCACGGCCCTCATGGGCGCCTTCGCGCACGCCGTGTTCGGCCTGCCGTGGCTGCCCGCCCTGCTGCTCGGCGCGGTCGTGAGCAGCACCGACGCGTCCGCCGTGTTCACGGTCCTGCAGGAACGCCGCCTGGGCCTGCACGGGCAGATCACGCCGCTGCTGGAACTGGAGTCCGGCGGGAACGACCCGATGGCGGTGTTCCTCACGCTCGGCCTGACGGGCCTGATCCTGCACCCGGAGCAGAGCGTGTGGACGCTCCTGCCGTTCTTCCTGAAGCAGATGCTGATCGGCGCGCTCGTCGGCTGGGTGCTGGGCCGCGCGTCCCTGTGGGCCCTGAACCGCCTCAGCCTGCAGTTCGAGGGGCTGTACTCCGTCATGACCATCGCGCTCGCGCTCGTGGTGTTCGGCGCGGCCGGACAGCTGGGCGGCAGCGGCTTCCTCGCCGTGTACCTCGCGGGCCTCGTGCTCGGCAACGCCGACTTCATCCACAAGCGCTCCCTCACGCAGTTCCACGACGGGTTCTCGTGGCTCATGCAGATCGGGATGTTCCTCACGCTGGGCCTGCTCGTCAACCCGCGCGAACTGCTCCCCACCGCCGGACTGGCCCTGTCGTGCGCGCTGTTCCTGATGTTCGTCGCGCGGCCCGTCAGCGTGTACCTGAGCCTCGCCTTCTCGCACATGCCGCGCCGCGACCGCGGCATGGTCGCCTGGGTGGGCCTGCGCGGCGCGGTCCCCATCGTGCTCGCCACGTTCCCGCTCCTGGCGGGCGTCAGCGGCGCGCAGACGCTGTTCAACGTGGTGTTCTTCATCGTGGTGAGCAGCGTGCTGCTGCAGGGCACCACCCTGCGGCACGTGGCGCGCCTGCTGCGCGTGCACGGCGACCTGCCGCGCCAGCCGACCTTTCCGCTCACGTACCTTCCCACCGGGTACGACCGCACCAAGATGGCCGAAGTGGACGTCGCGCCCGGCAGTGCCGCCGACACGCGCCGCATCGTGGACCTGCGCCTCCCGCCCGACGCGCTCGTGATCCTCATTCACCGCGACGGGCAGTACCTCATCCCGCGCGGCGCGACGCACCTGCACCGCGGCGACAGCGTGCTGGTCCTGGCGGGCGGCGACGACCTGCGGCAGGTCCGGCACCTGTTCGGTCAGCCGGACGCCCCAGTGCCCACCCCCGGCACGCTCCCCACCTGACGCGCCCTTCAGGAAGCGGTGTCACAAGTCCGTCAGCTCACTTTGCTAGACTGCTCTCATGACGATGGTCCGCAACACCCGCCAGCGTCAGGCCGTCGTTCAGGCCCTGCGCGAAACCCACACCCACCCGGACGCCGCCTGGATTCACGGGCAGGTGCGCGCCACGCTGCCCAGCATCAGCCTCGGCACCGTGTACCGCACCCTGGACGCCCTCGTGCGGGACGGCGTCGTCATGACCATCGAACGCGCCGGGCAGGCCACCCGCTACGACTACAAGCACGAGGGGCACGGCCACCACCACGTCGTGTGCCGCACCTGCGGCGCCATCTACGACATTCCCGCAGAGGCCGTCCCCATGCCCGCCAGCGGCCTCCCACAGGGCTTCCAGGTGCAGGACGTGCGACTGGAATACCACGGCGTCTGCACCGACTGCACCCGCGCCGAGAAACGCGGCTGAGAGCGGCACACCCTGAACGGGAGAGAGCGGGGCGGTCACCGGGTGTGCCGCCCCGCTCTCACGTTCCCGCCCTGTCCCGCACGCCGTTCAGAGCGTGCCGCTGCTCGTCTGGCCCTTCACCCAGTGCTCGCCGTCCTCATCGCCCTCCAGCTTCCAGACGGGCAGCACGACCTTCAGGTGCTCGATCAGGAAATCGCACGCTTCGAGCGCCGCGCGGCGGTGCGGGCTGCCCACCCCGATCAGGATGCTGACCTCGCCGGGCGTGAGGCGGCCCGTGCGGTGCTGCACGTACACGCCGAGCTCCTCGCCGTGCCGCGCGCGGGCCTGCGCGGCGGCGTCGCGCATCACGCGTTCCGCCATGGGCGCGTACCCCTCGTACTCGATGAAGTCCACGACCTTCCCGAGGTTCGGTGAGCGGACCGTGCCCACGAAGTACGCCTGCGCGCCGTACGCGGGCCGCACCAGGAAGTCGCTCGCGCGCTCCAGGCGCAGTTCGCGGTCCGTGACCTGCACGAACTCGGTGGGCGCGTCCTCCGACCCGCCCGCGACGGGCGGCAGGAACGCGACCTCGTCGCCGTCCTGCACGGCCGCGTCCGGGTCGGCGTACACCTCGTTCACGGCGACCATGCAGCCGCGCAGGTTCAGGCTGTACTGCGCTTCCAGCTGCGCGGCCACGGCGCGGACGGTGGGCGGCACGGGCAGCGGCAGGCTCAGCTGCTCCAGGCCCGCCTCGCGCTTCAGGCGGGCAAACAACACGACCTTCAACATGCCTGGAGGCTAGCATGCGCGCCCGCCCGTCACGGAGACAGGGCGCGGGCAGCGCGGCTGTGCGCGTCAGGCGGGCGAGTGCGGGCGCGCGAAACGCAGGTAGTCCAGCCACGGCGGCGTGTGACCCAGCATGCGGATGAGCAGCACGATCTGCGCCGTGTGCCGCACCTCGTGCGTCATGACGTTCCACATCAGCTGGTCGAGCGTGACGGTGCTCTCGCCGGGATCGTCCTTGATGAGCGGCACGTCGGCGCTCAGGTCCGGGCCGGACGCCAGGAACTTCAGGGTTTCGGCCTGCACGCTGCGGCTGTACTCCAGAATCCAGTTCAGGTCGTACTGGCTGGCGTTCGGGACGCTCCACTCGTGCCGGAAGTCCTGCGCGTGGTAACCGCGCACGTCGCGGGCCACGCCGTGCACCCAGTGGTCCTCGAAATCCATCACGTGCAGCAGCAGGTCCTTGATGTTCCGGAAGCGTTCCCCTTCAATCAGGTCACGGTTCAGGTCATCGGCGGGCAGCGCACGCAGAAAGTTCCAGAGCTGCTCACGGGCAGCGCACAGGTAGTCGTAATAGTCGGGAACATTCATGGCCTGCTCTCATCATACCCCGAAGTGGACGGCATGAACGGCGCACCTGCCAGCTCCCCCGCCGGTCCCGCCCCGGCGTCCTCCGCCAGCGGCGTGCCGGTCAGGCGCGTGAGGGCCTCACGGGCGTCCTGCACGGTGGAGCACCCCACCAGCGCCTCCCGCCACTCCGGACGGTGCGCGAAGTACCGGGGCAGCACCTTGCGCATCTGCAGCAGGCCGCGCCGCTCGCCGTACCACGCGGCATTCAGGACCGTGTGCCGCAGGGCCGCGCGTGCCCGGTCGGCGTCGCCCGGCTCGCGGTCCAGTGTGCCGTTCGCCTGCGCGAACAGCCACGGGTTCCCGACCGCGCCGCGCCCCACCATGACGGCCGCCACGCCGCTCCGCTGCCGCAGGCGCAGCGTGGCGAGGTCCGTCACGTCGCCGCTCCCCACCACCGGGACCGGCACGGCCGCCGCCACCTGCGCCACGGCGTCCCAGTCGGCTGTGCCCGTGTACCGCTGCGCGCTCGTCCGGCCGTGCACCGTGATGAGGCTCGCCCCGGCTGCCGCGAGACCCTGCGCGATCTCCACCGCCCGCACCCGGTCGTACCCGAGGCGGATCTTGGCGCTCACGTCCACCGGCACGGCCGCCCGCATGGCGCTCACCAGCGCGTACGCCACCTCCGGCGTGAGCAGCAGGCACGCGCCGCCCTTCCCCTTGATCTTCGG
Source organism: Deinococcus aquiradiocola (assembly GCF_014646915.1). Lineage (NCBI taxonomy): Bacteria > Thermotogati > Deinococcota > Deinococci > Deinococcales > Deinococcaceae > Deinococcus > Deinococcus aquiradiocola. Next base: position 7,783 of record NZ_BMOE01000016.1, read on the forward strand.
GACGGGGCAGCCCATGTTCAGGTCCACTGCCGACGCGCCGAACCACGACACGGCCCGCCGCGCGCCCTCCGCCAGGATGTCCGGCTCCGCGCCGTACAGCTGCACCACGCGGTCCTGCTCGCCCGGGTACGGCCGACCGATCGTCAGGTCCGGCCCCTCGTTGCCGAGCACCAGACCGCGCGCACTGATCATCTCGGACACCGTCCACAGCGCCCCCTGCTCCGCCGACAACCGGCGCATGGGCGCGTCCGAGTACCCCGCCATCGGGGCGAGAACCGCGCCGGGACGGGCGAGCCTGCGGGCGTAGAAACCGGGCGTCATCCGGCCATGGTACCGCACTGCACGCCCGGCAAATGAGGCGCGGCGCCCACGGGGCCGCCCTACGCTGGCCCCTCGTCCTGCCGGACGTCCGCGGGCGGGCGCGCGCGCCGCATCACGGCCCGGCCCGGCCACAGGTAGTACCCCTCCACCAGCAGCAGGATGCCCGCCCCGCTCCAGAAGACGCCCGCCTGCCCGTACGCGGCCCACATCACGCCGCCCAGCACCGGCCCCACCGCGTTCCCGAGCGACTCGACGGCCATCACAGTGCCCCACGCGGCCGCGCGGTACTCGGGCGGCAGGGTGCGCCCCACCAGCCCGTTCCAGCCTGCGATGAACGCCCCGTACGCCAGGCCGAGCATCAGCGTCACGAGCGTCACGCGTCCCTCCAGGCCCGGGAAGCCCGCCAGCAGGAACGTCAGGGCCAGCAGCAGCAGGCCCGGCATGAGCGCCGCGCGTGGATGAAAGCGGTCCGCGAGCCGCCCGAAGGCCCACAGGGACGCTGCGCCCACCAGCACGCCCAGCAGCACCGGCACGAACAGCTGCGACAGGTGCAGGTTCAGGCGCTCCAGCAGCGGATAGAAGACCGTGGCGAGCAGGCCCGGCGCGGCCGACTGCGCCAGCGCCGCCGGAAGCAGCACCCCCACCCGCCCCCAGCGTTCCCGGAACGGCACGTGCCCAGGCCGGTCCTGCGGCGCGCCGCCCGGCACGGCCTGGGCCGACAGGTTCGCCCGGGGCAGGCGCAGCGTCAGCAGGGACGCCGCGACCGTCAGGGCGACCAGCTGCCCGCCCAGCAGCAGCGGGAACGCCGCGCCCGGCTGCCGCTGCATGAGCTGCCCCACCCCCAGCAGGCCCAGCACGATGGCCGGCACGACGCTCACCGACGTGACGCTCAGGGCGCGGCTCGTCATGCCGGGCCGCGCGAAGTGCTGCGAGGCCGCCATCACGCCCGGCCACAGTGCCGCGTAACACAGGCCCCACACGGTCGACACCAGCGCCAGCAGCGGCAGGCCCGGCGAGCGGTGCAGCAGCAGCAGCAGACCCAGCCCCAGCCCCGACCCGAGCAGCAGCACCCGCCCCAGCCCGTAGCGTTCCGTCAGGACGCCCACCGGCCCCTTCGCGAGCGCGTCCGCGAGGTAATGCACCCCAAAGATCAGCCCCACCGCGCCCGCACTGAGATGCAGTCCCGGCGCGACCAGCGGCAGGTACGACACCAGCAGGCCCGTCCGCACGAACTCGCTGCTCATCAGCAGCAGGATCAGGCGCAGCACGGTCCACGGTTGGCTCCAGGGCATCTGAAGGATTGTAGAGCCTGAGTCCTGAGGCGCGTGACCGGCCCCCGACCGCGCCCGCCCCGCCCGGACCTTTCCCCGGATGTGGAGTTTTGTGAAGACTTCGTAAGCTTCTTTCGTTCATACTGTCTTCATTCCGGGTGCGGGGGCACCCGACCCCACCTTCCATCCCACGGCCCACCGACAGGCGCGGGCCACGCACCGCCGGAGGATCAGCGACATGACCACCAGCCGCACCAGCCAACCCTTCGAGTTCCCGGGCGTCCTGACCCTCCCGCGCCGCGAACAGACGCCCGAAGGTCAACTGCACCGCTTCCGGTTCGACAACGGGTACGGCGCGCTCGTGATGCACAACGTCCGCCAGCCGCCCGAACAGGCCTTCGAGGTGTGCCTGATGGACTGCACGCGCGAACCGGCCCGCCCCACCTTCGAGCACCTGATCTGCCCGGAAGTGATGTTCGGCCTGTCGCGCGCCCAGGTGTCCGACCTGCTCGCCCGCGCCGAACGTCTCGCGCGCCACCCGCGCCTCACGCACTTCGACGACGCCCTGCTCGGCGAGGACTTCTGATCCGGTGTTGATCCGATTCCAGGGATGCCGGAAACAGCACCAGCAGCCCTGTCACCGGATCAATGCCGGATGACCCGCACCTGCCCTCCCGTACACTGAACACATGACCGTCCCCCCGCCGGACACGGCCTTCCTGCGCCGCCGCAACGCGCTGTGGCAGGACCTCCGGGCCGCCACGCCCGGCACACCCGCCTTCGAGCGGCTCCTCACGCAGCTGTCCGACCTGATCCGCTGGGACCGCGCCCGCATCCTCGCGGGCCTGGGCCTGCCGGACGAACCGCTCCCGCCGATACCGGAGGGCGCCGCGCCGTGAGCGCGAACCTGCGTCCCTCCGGCGGGCAGCGCCTGTGGCTCAGGGACGCCCCGCCGCTGTTCCTGCTGGAGATCGCGTTCCGGACAGCCGTGATGTTCCTGTAGGTGCCGCTGCTGCGCCTGACCGGCAAGCGCGGCCTGGGCCAGCTGAGCGCCGTGAAACTCGCCATCGTGATCGCGCTCGGCTCGGCCGTCGGCGACCCCATGTTCTACACGGAGGTGCCGCTGCTGCACGCCATGCTCGTCACGGCGCCTGTGGTGGGCCTGCAGCGCGGCCTGTCGCTGCTGATGGTGCGCAGCGAACGCGCTGAGACCTTCGTGGAGGGCACGCCCACCAACGTGGTGCGGGACGGCCGCATCAGCCTGAGCGGCTGCGCGGGCACCGGCATGAGCACCGAGGACCTCATCCGGTTTTGATCCGATTCCAGGGATGCCGGACACAGCAAAGGCATCCCTTCTTGGGCAGAACAGCACCCTGCAGGACGTACAGGACGCCTGCCCGCTTCCATCTCCTCCAGACCGGACTTGTTGGCACTCGCTTCGCTCAGCTGAACTCTAGAAGTTCAGCTCGAAACCGGGTCAGACCCAGACGGGGTCCGGCTCGATCTGCTCGGCGGGCGCCTTCCCGGCCTCCAGGCCCGTGCCGCTCTCCGTCTGCAGCGGCGTGAGCGTCATGTCATGGTCGCACAGGATCTGGCAGGAGAGGCGCGCGGTGCCGAGCAGGTCCTTCTCCTGCAGCTTGTCGCGTTCGGCGACCGTCATGCGTTCCGGTTCGCCCGCCTCGAACTTTACGCGGCAGGTGGTGCAGCGCGCCGCGCCGCCGCAGCGGTGCAGGATGCCGGTCCCGCCGCGTTCCAGCGCCAGCACCAGGCGTTCGCCCTCGTGCGCTTCGATGCGGATGGGGGAGGGGAGGCCGGTCACGGTCACGGTGGGCATGTCAGGAGTATACGGCTCGCCCCGCGCGCACTCGTACGGTGTTGATCCGATTCCAGGGATGCCGGACACAGCAAAGGCATCCCTTCTTGGGCAGAACAGCGCCCATGAGCAGGAGAGGACGCCTGCCCGCTTCCATCTCCTCCAGACCGTACTTGTTGGCACTTGCTCTGCTCGGCTGAACTCTACAAGTTCAGCTCGAAACCGTATCAGGCGGGCGCGGCCTCCCGGTCCACGAGCGTCCAGGCGTCCACGTCCAGCAGGCCCGCCGGGGTGAGTTTCAGGGACGGGATGACGCTCAGGCCCAGGAAGCTGAGTGTGGTGATGGGGTATGGCAGGCCGCTGCCGAGGGCGTGCATGGCGGCCGTGATGCCTTCCGCGTCCCGCGCGGCCGAGAGGGGCGCGTCGTCCGTCATGAGGCCCGCAAAGGGCAGGGGCAGCTGCGCCGTGATGCGCTGCCCGTCGTGCACGACCACGCCGCCGCCCATCGCCTCCAGTGCCCGTCCGGCCGCGCGGATGCTGGCCTCGTCCGCGCCCGCCACGATCACGTGATGCGCGTCGTGCAGGACGCTCAGTGCGACCGCGCCGCGCGTGAGCCCGATGCCGTGCGCCCAGCAGGCCGCCACCTCGCCACGCCCGTAGCGGTCCGCCACGACCAGCCGCGTGAGCGGCCCGTCCATGCCCTGCCCGCCCCCGTCCTGTGCCGCTGCGTCCGGGGCGGGCAGGCGGTCCGTCACGATCTGGTCGGGCCGCACGCCGATCACCGGCCAGTGCACGGGCACCGCGAGCGATACGGTGTCCCACCCGGCCCCCAGGTCCACCCGGCCGCCCGCCAGGCGCGGCGTGACCGCCTGCGTCCCGAGTGGCTCGCCGCCCACCAGCGACTCCAGCACCCGGAAGTCCCGCAGGTCCTCCAGCAGCACCAGGTCCGCGTGATGGCCCGGCGCGACCACGCCCATGTCGTGCAGGCCCCAGTACTCGGCGGGGTTGCACGTCACGAGTGCCAGCGCGTCCGCCGGGTGCATGCCGCCCGCCACGCACGTCCGCATCAGGCGGTCCAGGTGCCCCAGCGCGAGCAGTTCGTCCACGCCCACGTCGTCACTGACGAGCATCGCACGGCGCGGCACCCGCCCGCCCGTGTGATCGCCGCGCAGGACCGGCAGCAGCGCCTCCAGGTTCCGCGCGGCGGACCCCTCGCGCACCATCAGCCACAGGCCCGCCCGCAGGCGCTCCAGCGCCTCCTGCGGCGTGACCGCCTCGTGATCGCTGTGAATGCCGGCCGCCGCGTACGCCTGCAGCTCCCGCCCGCCCAGGCCCGCCGCATGCCCGTCCCGCCGCCCGCCCGCCTCGCGCAGGATGCCCCACACGCCCTCGTCGAGGCCCAGCACGCCCGGGTAATTCATCATCTCCGCGAGGCCCAGCACGCCCGGCACCGCCAGCCCCGCGCGCACGTCCTCCGGCGTGAGGGCCGCCCCGCCCCGCTCGAACGCGCTCGCCGGGACGCACGACGGCAGGCTCGCGAACACCCGCACGCCACTCCCGCGCCCCGCCTGCAGCATCCAGTGCAGGCCGTCCAGGCCCAGCACGTTCACCAGCTCGTGCGGCTCGGCCACCACGCCCGTCGTGCCGTGCGGCCGCACCACCTGCGCGAACCGGGCGGGCGTCAGCATCGTCGACTCGATGTGAATGTGCGCGTCCACGAAGCCCGGCGCCAGGAACGCGCCCCGCGCGTCCAGCGTGCGCGCCGCACGGTAGCCGCCGCCCACCGCGGCGATCCGGCCGCCCGCGACCGCCACGTCCGCCGCGTACACCTCGCGCGTCAGGACGTTCACCACCCGCGCGTCCCGGATCAGCAGGTCCGCGTCCTCGTGGCCCTGCGCCACCCGCACCAGCCGCTGGCGCACCTCGAATTCGTCTGTCGTCATGGGGGACCGTTCTGCCATAGCGGATGCTAACAGGCAGGGCCGCGCGCCGTAGCGGGTGCGGACCGCCGCGGCGTACACTGGCGTCGTCCCACAACCCGGCCCGCCCACCCCTTCACCCCGGAGGTTCACGTATGGTCATCTCGCTCGGTTACGTCACCGTTCCCGCCGAACATCACGCCCAGGTCTCGCAGATGCTCTCGGACCTCGCCGCCCGCACGCGCGCCGAGCAGGGCTGCCTCGACTACCGCGTCTCACACGACCTCGAGGTGCCGGGCCGTTTCACGCTCGTCGAGACGTGGAACAGCGTGGCCGACATGCAGACGCACCTCGCGCTGCCGCACATCGGCCCGGCCGTCGAGGCCCTGCACGCCCTGGGCGCACGGGACCTGAGCGTCACCGCGTACGAGGCGGGCGACCCCATGACGATGCTGTGAGACCGAATGGCGCTGAACCTCCGGAGTTCAGCGCCATCCGGCCGGGCACGCCCGCCGGTGCATGGCCGGGCGCGTCACGCGTCAGGAAGGCGGGCGGGAGCGTCGCCGCCACCCGCCCGCCTTCCCGCGCAGCTCAGGGGTTCAGAGGATCAGACGCGGGCCGCTTCGATCAGGGCGGCCGCGCCCTGGTTCAGCATGTCCTGCGCGAGTTCCGCACCCAGGTCGGCGCACTCGGCCACGTCGCCGCTGGTGGTCGCGCGGATCACCTGCGAGCCGTCCAGCGCGCCCACCCAGCCTTCCAGCGTGATGATGCCGCCCTTGATGGTGGCGTGCGCGCCGACCGGCGCCATGCAGCCCGCCCCGAGGCCCGCCAGGAACTCGCGTTCGGCGGTGATGCGGTCGTCGGTGTTGCGGTCGTGGATGGCGTACGCGACCTCCACGGACAGGTCGTCGTCGCTGCGCGTCTCGAGCGCCAGCGCGCCCTGACCGGGGGCGGGCAGCATGATGTCGCTCTCCAGGAACTCGTCGATGCGCGGGCGCAGCTCCAGGCGGATGAGGCCGGCGGCCGCCAGGATGATCGCGTCGTACTCGCCGCTGCTGAGGGCCGCCATGCGGGTGTCGATGTTGCCGCGCAGGTCGAGGATGTTCAGGTCCGGACGGAACGCGCGCAGGAACGCCTTGCGGCGCACGCTGGACGTGCCGACGCGCGCGCCCTGCGGGAGTTCCGCGAGGCGCTTCATGCCTTCCTTGCCGATCAGCACGTCGCGCGCGTCGACGCGCTGCGGGATGCTGGCGACCTCCAGACCTTCCGGCTGCGTGGTCGGCAGGTCCTTGAGACTGTGCACGGCGATGTCGATGCGGTTCGTGAGGAGCGCGTCCTCGATCTCCTTCACCCAGAAGCCCTTGTCGCCCTTCTGGGCCATGCTGCTGAGGCTTTCCTTGGACTTGTCCCCTTTGGTGGAGATGGTCTGGATCCGGAAATCGGTGTCTGGCCACTCTTCCTTGAGGCGGGCCACCACCCAGCGGGTTTGCGCGAGGGCGAGTGTACTTCCCCGCGTGCCGACGGTAATAGAACGCATAACCCAGGCATTATAGGCACAACGCGCCGCCCGCGCCGCACCCTCTGCGCGGCAGGGCGCCAGTCATGAAGGAGGGGCGGCCCCCGGAGGAGACCGCCCCTTGCTGCGCCGCTGCTCTCACCTGCGCGGCCGGTGTGCCTGCGGGGCAGGCGTGGTTGGCTGGGGCACCAGGATTCGAACCTGGACTAACAGTTCCAAAGACTGCTGTGCTGCCATTACACAATGCCCCAACATGCCGTTCGTCGCCCTGGAGGGCATGACAGGTCGCCCGTGGTCCGGGCCAGCGGACCAGAGTATAAGCGGGGTCCGGGGCGCGGTCAACCGCTGCGCGCGCCCCCGAAGCGCCCCCCGGTTCCATAAGGTTGCCGGCAGGGTGCCTCAAGGGGAGGCGCGCACGCCGCTCACGGACCGTCAGGCCCGGCACCGGACAATGAGAGACGTGAACCGCCTGCTGACCGTCACCGTGGCCCTCGCCGCCGCCCTCCTGCCCACCGCCGCCCACGCCGCCACGCCTACCCAGCAGGCCCCCAGGAAGGCCGCGCCCGCCCAGGCCGCCGCCTTCAAGCTGGTGCTGAACGCCCAGGAGCCGCGCATCACGGGCGGGAAACTCCAGAAGATAGACGTGACGAAGTCATGGCCCATGAACGATAAGGGCGTCACCGCGAGCCGCGGCGCGAAGAAGTTCAGCAGCCTGCTGAGTGCCGGGCTGGACGCCGCGCAGAAGCAGATCGACGCGCGCGCCCCGAAACCCGCCACCTTCCGCAACGTGGGCGGCCACTGGACCGCCACGCAGCAGAACGGCTGGACGCTCGACCGCGAAGCCACCAAGCAGGCGATCCTGAAGGCCATCCTGGCCGGGCAGGACCGCGCCGAGGCGGTCGTGAAGGTCACGGCGCCCACCCGCAGCGTGCAGGTCCTCGCGGACCGCGGCGTGCTGGAGCACGTCTCGACCGGCACGAGCAGTTTCAAGGGCAGCCCTGCCTTCCGCGTCACGAACGTCCTGGTGGGCGCGCAGAAGCTCGACAACTTCTTCGTCGCGCCCGGCCACACCTTCGACTTCGCGAAGGAGGTGGGCGACATCTCCGCCAGCACCGGCTTCGTGAAAGGCTACGTGATCAGCGGCGGCACCCTGGAGAAGGAGGACGGCGGCGGCATCTGTCAGGTGTCCACCACCATCTTCCGCGCCATGTACCAGGCGGGCCTGCCGATCGTGGAGCGCCACGAGCACTCGCACCGCGTGGAGTACTACGACCCGGTCGGGTTCGAGGCGACCGTGTACGCGCCCGCCAAGAACCTCCGCATGAAGAACGACACCGCCAGGTACCTGTTCGTGCAGGCCAGCTGGGACAGGAAGGCGCAGACGCTGCGCTTCGACCTGTTCGGCACGAAACCCGACCGGACCGTCAGCATCGGCAAGCCCGTCGTGACGGACTTCAAGCCCGCCGCCACGCCCAGCTACACGCCCGACAACCGCGTGCGTCCCGGCGGTCGCCGCCTGCTGGACGTGCCGGTGCAGGGCATGACGAGCACCATCGTGCGGACCATCAAGGCGCCAGGCGGCAAGGTCACGCGCGATACCCTCAAGAGCGTCTACAAGCCCTGGGGCGCGGTGTACGGCGTGGCGCCCGGTGACGCCCGCCTGAAGTAACCCCGCGTTCCCCGTTCCGCCGCGCCCGTCAGCGGCGACCGTACACCAGCACGCGCAGCAGGCCCTCCACCGGCCCCTGCGCGTGCCTGCTGAGCCACCACGCCGAGACCCACACCTGCAGGGCCCCCAGCGCGAACGCCAGCAGCAGTGCCCCCAGCGCGCCCACCCGCCCGTACAGGTTCAGGCCGTACGGGTAGAAGACGGTCGTCATCACGAGCGACTGCGTGAGGTAATTGCTGAGCGCCAGCCGTCCGGGCGCAGCGAACGCCCTCCACCACCCGCTGCGCCCGGACGCCACCAGCAGGCCCACCCCGCCCGCGTACCCCAGGCCCAGCAGCAGGCCGCCCAGCAGCCGCACCGGCACCTGCCACAGGCCCGCCAGTTCTGTCGCCTGCGTGTTCAGCCACGCGAGCGTCACGCCGAGCGGCAGGCCCAGCAGCACCCCACCCACCAGCAGGGCGCGCAGCAGCGGCCGGAACCGCTCCGGGCGGGCCAGCAGCCCGGAGCGTTGCGCGGCCATGCCGAGCAGCAGCAGGCCCAGCAGCCACTCCAGGTTGTACAGCCCGCTGCCGAACAGGTCGCCCGCGAACTCCGCCGCACGCACCCCGGCCACGTCCGGCCAGGACGCGTGCGGCGGGAAATGCAGCGCGAACGAGTACCGTTCCGAGCCGGGCGACGCGAGGTTCAGGGCGTCCTGCACGCGCAGCAGCAGCCACCACGCGCACAGGATCACGCCCGACCCCGCCAGCACCCAGGCGGGCGGCCGGGCCAGCAGCGGCAGCAGCACGAGGCCCAGCACCGCGTACAGCGAGATGATGTCCCCGTGCCACAGCAGCACGAAGTGCGCGGTCCCCAGCAGCAGCAGCAGCAGCAGTCGCCGCAGCAGCCGCGCCGCGCCGGAGCGCGACAGGATGGTCAGCATGCCCGCCCCGAACAGCACCGCGAACAGCGAGATGAACTTGCCGTTCAGGAACACGTCCACGAACACCTGCGCCGCCCGGTCCGGTCCTCGCTGCGTCCACTCGTCGTACCCGGCGAAGTCCTGCATGTTCACGCACAGGATGCCCAGGATCGCCAGGCCGCGCAGCAGGTCCGGCAGGGCCCAGCGCTCCCCGGGCCGCACCGCTCCCGGGGCCGGGGGTGCGGGCGGCGGAGCGGGGGAGAGCGGCCCGGGCGACAGGGGCTCGTGCAGCAGGGGCTCGGGGGGACTGGACTCGGGCGGGCCGGACTCGGGGGAGAGGGTCAAGGTGCCTCATTATCGGGACTTCAGATGAAGTGGCGGTAGCCCCGACCCGCCCGGCCCGCCCCGGGAGCGGTGCGGTACGCTGGGGCATGCAGACCGTGACAGCACTGCGGGCGGCGGCCGCTGCCCTGCCCGGCACGCAGGAGACCTTCCCGTTCGGGCTGGATACGCTGGTCCTCAAGGTGGGCGGACGCATGTACGCCCTGATCGGCCTGCGGGACGACCCGCTCACCCTGAGCCTGAAGTGTGATCCGGCCCGCGCGGAGGCCCTGCGCGCCGAGCACGCGCGCGTCACGCCCGGCTACCACCTGAACAAACGGCACTGGAACACCCTGACGCTCGGCCCGCCCAGCCCGGCGGACGGGGTGGCCCCCCTGCTCCCGGACGCGCTGGTGCTGGACCTGCTGCGGCACAGTCACGCGCTCGTGCTGGCCGGACTGACGCGCGCTCAGCGGGAAGCGCTGCAGGCGGGCAGCTCCTGACCTGACCGGGCTGACCTGACCGGGCCGCCCCGATAGGGCAGACGGACGCCGGAAGGCTTCCCCCGGCGTCCGTCATCTGTGGTTCTTATCCGGCGTGCTGCTCTGCGTCCTGTTCGCGCACGGCGGCCTTCAGGCGGTGCAGGATGGCGCCCATGCCGCGCAGCCGCATCGGCGTGATGAGTTCCGACAGGCCCATCTCCATGTAGAACTGGTCGGGGACGTTCAGGATCTCCTCGGGCGTGGCACCCTGCAGGCCCTCCGTCAGGATGCCCGCGTAGCCGCGCACGGTGGGCGCTTCTTCCGGCACCTTGAAGAACATCCGGACGTGGTCGTCCGCCTGCTCCGTCACCAGGAAGAACGGCGACGCGCACTCCGGGACGGGCTGCATGAATTCCGGGTGCTCCAGGTACTTGTCGGGGACGGGCGGGAGTTTCTTGCTGTACTCCAGCAGGGCCTGCAGGCGCAGCGGTTTCGGCGCGGACTTGAACATCTGCGCGATGGCGGCCAGCTTCTCGGGCAGCGCGGCGGGGGTGTCGGTCATGCCGTCACTGTAGCGCCGGGGCGTGCGGGCGCATGGTGAGTCGTACGCACTTCTGCGCCCGGCGGCCGCGTGTGTGGCCGGAGCGGAATCCGGCCGGTGGGCCTGCGGGCGGGCCGAGCGGCAAGTCTAGTTGATTGTTTTTGTCAACTTGGGGCCGTGTCGGGTACACTGCCTCACGGAGCAGCACCCCACATCCAGAGTCAAGCACCGTTCATGCCAGGGAGGCACTTATGACCGATTACGCCAAAGACGTGCTGGTAACCACCGACTGGGTCGCCGAGCACGCCCAGGACGCCCACATCAAACTGATCGAGGTGGACGAGGACATCCTGCTGTACGACACCGGCCACATCCGTGGCGCGCAGAAGCTCGACTGGCAACTCGACCTGTGGGAAAGCGTCGAACGTGAATTCATCGGCGCGCAGGCCCTCAGCGAACTGCTCGGCAGGCTCGGCGTCACGCCGGACGACACCGTCGTCCTGTACGGCGACAAGAGCAACTGGTGGGCCAGCTACGCGTACTGGTTCCTCACGTACAACGGCGTGCAGAACCTCAAGATCATGAACGGCGGCCGCCAGAAGTGGGCCGCCGAGGGCCGCGAACTCACCACGGACGCGTCCGACACGCAGCCCGCCGCCGCGTACCCCGGCCTGACCCGCAACGAGGACCTCCGCGCGTACCGCGACGAGGTCAAGGCGCACATCCAGGCGGTCAAGGACGGCAAGGGCGCCCTCGTGGACGTCCGCAGCCCCGACGAGTTCAGCGGCAAGGTCACGCACATGCCCAACTACCCGCAGGAAGGCGTGCTGCGCGGCGGCCACATCCCCGGCGCGCGCAGCATCCCCTGGGCCAAGGCCACCAACGAGGACGGCACCTTCAAGAGCGCCGACGAACTCAAGGCCCTGTACGAGGGTGAAGGCGTCACGCCCGACAAGGACGTCATCGCGTACTGCCGCATCGCGGAACGCAGCAGCCACAGCTGGTTCGTGCTGCGCGAACTGCTCGGCTACAAGAACGTCAAGAACTACGACGGCAGCTGGACCGAGTGGGGCAACAGCGTCGGCGTGCCGATCGAGAAGAGCTACAGCGAAGCCTGAACCTTCAGGTGACGAGGGGGCCGTCCGCGCGAGCGGGCGGCCCCTTTCCGTGCCCCGCCCGGCGCGGCAGGCATGAAGGTGCCCTGAACGCGGCCGTCACGCCGCCCGCCGCCCGCCCCGCACACTGAAGACATGAACGACGACGCCAAGGGGTCCGAACTCGCGCCGGACGGGGCCGAACTGAGCACCATCAGCAACCTGAGCAGCGGTCTGCCCGGCACGCTCCCGGAGACACGCACTCCCGCCGAGCAGGGCGACGCGCCCGCCGACCTCGCGGAACGCGCCGCGCCGCACGTCCCCGCCCCCAGCCGCGAACACCTGAATGCCGAACAGGTCGAACGCCTCACCGGCACGCACTCCCCACAACAGGGCGAGGAAAGCACCGACGCCAGCAACGCCCTCGACCGCGCCGAGGGCCGCACGCCCGACACCGAGGACTGACCCCGGCCTCTCTACCACCGGACCGGGACCGTACGCCCCGGTCACGAGCCGGAGGTTCACGTCCGGCATGCCCGCCCGCGCGTCCTGCACGCCACGCCCGTGCTCTACACTGCCCGCATGACCGCACCCGACGCGCCCGCCCCCCACGCCCAGGACCTCGCCCCTTACGTGCGGCAGGGCCGCGCGGACCTCGCGGCACTCGTCGCGCTGGAATCCGTGAGCGCCCAGGGGCGCATGCTGCCGGAAACGGCGGACGCCGTGACGGCCCTGCTGGAAGCGGAGGGGTTCACGGTGCGGCGCTCGCCCGGCCAGGTCGCGCCCATCCTGCTCGCCGAGGCGGGCGAGGGCGACACCACCCTCCTCATCTACAACCACTACGACGTGCAGCCGGAAACGCCTGCCGAACTGTGGGACTCGCCGCCGTTCACGCTCACCGAACGGGACGGGCGGCTGTACGGGCGCGGCGTGTCGGACGACAAGGGTGAACTCGTGTCGCGCCTCGCGGCCGTGCGCGCCGTGCGGGCCGCGCACGGCGGGACGCTGCCGCTGCGGGTCCGCTGGCTGATCGAGGGTGAGGAGGAGGTCGGCAGTCCCAGCATCGCCGCCTTCGTGGAGGCGCACGCGGCGGACCTGCAGGCGGACGGCTGCTGGTGGGAGTTCGGCAGCATCAGCGAGGAGGGCCGCCCCGTCGTGTCGCTCGGCCTGAAAGGCATCGTGTGCCTGGAACTGCGCTGCCGCGTGTCGGACTCGGACCTGCACAGTTCCCTGGGCGCCGTGGTGGACAACCCCCTGTACCGCCTGAGCCGCGCCATCGCGTCCATGCGCGACGACGCGGGCCGCGTCACCATTCCCGGCTTCTACGACGCGGTGCGCGCGCCCGGACCGGTCGACCTGGACGCGCTCGCGTCCCTGCCGGACCCGCGCGGGCCGCTGGCGGGCAGTTACGGCGTGCGCGGCTTCCTGGGCGACGCGGACGCCCGCGAAGCGAACCGCCGCACGAACTTCGAACCGGCCCTCAACGTGAACGGCCTGCACGGCGGGTACGGCGACGCGGGCAGCAAGACCGTCCTGCCCGCCAGCGGCTTCGCCAAGATCGACTTCCGCCTCGTGCCGGACCAGGACCCCGCCGAGATCGTGCGCCTGCTGCGCGCGCACCTGGACGCGCAGGGCCTGCACGACATCGAGGTCGTGGAACTCGAAAGTCACGAGCACGCGGCCCGCAGCGACGTGGCGCACCCCTTCGTGCAGGCGGCCCTCGCGGCGGCCCGCGACAGTTCCCTGCAGGAGCCGGTCGTCCACCCCTCGGCGGGCGGAAGTGGCCCCATGCATCCCTTCGTGCAGCACCTGGGTGTCGCGTGCGTCGCGATGGGCATCGGGAACGTGGGCGGGCGCGTCCACGCCCCCAACGAGAACATCCGCGTGCAGGACTTCGAGCGCGGCGTGCGCTTCGGCGTGACGTTCCTCGAACGCCTCGCCCGCACCTCCTTCCGCTGCCCCTGAAGGCCCGCGCCCCCGCTCACCGGCCCGGAGTCCTCTTCAGGCGGGCGTGATACGGTGTTGATCCGATTTCAGGGATGCCGGGAACAGCAAGGGCATCCCTTCTTGGGCAGAACGGACGCCCTGCAGGACGCCTGCCCGCTTTCGTCTCCTCAACACCGTCCTTGCTGGTGCCCTGGTCGCTCGGCTGAACTCCGGAAGTTCAGCTCAAAACTGTATGAGGTCCTGCACGCGCGGGCGGACCTGCGTGCCGAGCAGGTCGATGGCGTGCAGCATCCGGTCGTGCGGCATGACGGCGTTTGTCATCTGGAAGGCGAGGCGCGACACGCCGCCCAGCACCTCGTGCACGTACCGGACCTTCGCGGCGACACTGCCCGGATCGCCGATCAGGTACGGGCCGCCCGGCGCGCACGCCGCGTCGAACTGCGCGCGGTTCGGCCCTCCCCAGCCGCGCTCGCGGCCCAGCGTGTTCAGCATGTGCGCGTACCCGGGGTAGAAGGTGTCCCGCGCCTCCTGCGCGGTGTCGGCCACGAACCCGAAGGCGTGCACGCCCACCCGCAGCGCCTCCGGGGCGTGACCGGCAGCGGCGCCCGCCTCGCGGTACAGGTCCACGAGCGGCCGGAAACGCCGGAAGTCCCCGCCGATGATGGCGACCATCAGGGGCAGGCCGAGTGTCCCGGCGCGCACGAAGGACTGCGGCGTGCCGCCCACCCCCAGCCACACGGGCAGCAGCGGCTGCACGGGGCGCGGGTACACGCCCTGCCCGGTCAGCGGGGCGCGGTGACGGCCGGACCAGTGGATGTTCGGCTGTTCGCGCAGGGCGAGCAGCAGGTCGAGTTTCTCGCTGAAGAGGCTGTCGTAGTCGCGCAGGTCGTGCCCGAACAGCGGGTACGCCTCGACGCTCGACCCGCGTCCCACCACGAGTTCCGCCCGGCCCCGCGAGATGAGGTCCAGCGTCGCGAACTGCTGGAACACCCGGACGGGATCGTCGGCGCTGAGGACCGTGACGGCGCTGTTCAGGCGGATGCGGGAGGTGCGCGCGGCCGCCGCCGCGAGCAGCAGGGTGGGTGCGGAATCCAGGTACTCGGGCCGGTGGTGCTCGCCGATCCCGAAGGCGTACACGCCGGAGCGGTCGGCCGCCTCGATCTCTTCCAGCAGGTGCGCGGTGCGGGTGGCGGGGTCCAGGGTGACGCCGCTGACGGGGTCCTTCACGACCATGGCGAAGCTGTCGATGGCGATCTGCATGCGGGAACCTCCAGACGGGATGGGCAGAGGGGATGGGCAGACGGGATGGGCAGGGAAGAGGCGTTCAGGCGCTCGCGGGGGCGGGCTTGCGGTCCCGCAGGCGGGGCGCGACGAGCGCCGCGAGGGCCACGGCCAGCGCCGCGAGCGCCAGGTACCAGCCGCTCCCGTGACTGACGCCCACCTGCGCGACGAGCGCGCCCGCGATGCCCGCCCCCAGCGCGCTGCCGAGCATGTCGGCCAGCTGCAGGTTGCCGCTCACGAGGCCCTCCTGCCCCTCCGGGGCGGCCTTGAGGACCACCAGCGTGTGCGACTGGAACGCGAAGCCCATCCCGGCCCCGCCGACCGCCCAGCTGAGCGCGATCAGCCACGAGGGGAGCGGCGCGTGCAGCAGCACGCCCGTCACCGCGAGGCTCGCGGCGACGAGGGCCGCGCCCAGCACCGCCATGCGCGAGCGGTACCGGCCGCCGCTGCGTTCGTCCAGGCGGGAGTTCAGGAAGGAGCACAGCGACCACAGCAGGGCCGCGCCGGTCAGGGCCAGCCCGGACTGCCAGGGGCTCAGGCCGCGCAGGTGCTGCAGGCTGAGCGGCACGAGCGCCTCCGCCCCGAAGAAGCCGAAGGTCAGGCACCACCGCACCGCGAAGCCCGCGTCGAGCGGCTGCCGAAGCCGGTACGCAGCCCGGCCGTACAGGCGGCCCAGGGCGGGCAGCGCCAGCGCGGCGCCCGCCACGGCCAGCACGCTGCCCGTCAGCCACGTGCGCTGCCCGAGGGCCGCGAGGCCCAGCACCAGTCCGGCCGCCGCGAGACTCACCGCCTGAATCCTGGACCACTCGATGGGCGTCCCGGACGCCTCGATGCGCCGCAGGGCGGGCAGCGTGAGCGCGACCGCCACCAGCACCAGCGGCAGCAGGCCCAGGAACACGCCGCGCCAGCTGAGCAGGGCCGCCATGGCGCTCGCCAGGGCCGGGCCGATCAGGCCGGGCAGCACCCACGCGCCCGACATGAGGGCCAGCACCCGTGCGCGCAGCTCGTCCGGGAAGCCCCGGTTGATGGCGAGGTACGCGACCGCCACCACCCCGCCCCCCCCGAAGCCCTGCACGGCGCGCCCCAGGATGAACACCGCCATGCTGGGCGCGAGACCCGCCACGAGCAGGCCCGCCGCGAAGCACACGGCGGCCGTCAGGTAAGGCCGGGCGGGGCCGCTGCGGTCCGCCCACGCGCCCAGCCCGACCGTGGCGATCATGAAGCCCACGAAGAACGCACTGAACGACCAGCCGTACAGGCGCAGGCCGTCCAGGCCGTCCGCGACCTGCGGGAGGACCGTCGCCACGGCGAGGCTCTCGAAGGCGATGATCAGCATGGACAGCATGATCCCGAAGGTCAGGTTGCGCCGCTGGGGTGAAAAGACCCCCGGAACGGGGGCAGTCTGGGCGGCGGGCGTGGTGGCCGTCATTGGCTCACCGCGTCCTGCAGGGCCTGCTCCAGCCCCTTGCCGCGCCATCCGGCCTCGATGCCTAGGCGCGCCCCGCCGTCCGTGAGGACCGCCACGCCCACCACGCGCCCGCCCGCCAGGGCCGCCGCGGCCTGCGTGACCGCCTCCAGCGGCGCGTCCGGCAGCAGTCGCCGCAGTTGCACGGCGACGTTCGGGGTGGGCGGCAGGGGCAGGCGCGAGACGCGGACACGGGCAGGCAGGCTGGACATGCCCCGAGCATACCGCCTCACCCGGCCCGTCAAATCCGTCGCCGTGCACGGATGACCGTCCCGCCCCCCGCGGCATCCTGAAGGTGATCTTCGTGCGATTCTTCACGGCCCTCACCCGCAGAGCCCCTAGAATGCCCCTCAATGTCGATCCTCTGGACCCTGCAGTGCGCGCGTTCCTGATCCTTCTGACCCTGCTGTTCAGCGTGGCGGCCGTCATGCTGGCCGCCCTGTCGCTCGGGTCGGTCGCGAGCCTCAACTCGGCCGTGCCCGCCTCGCTCGGCGCGCTCAGTGCCGCCGAGGGCCTGCTGTCCGGCCGCCTGCACATCCCGCTCGACGCGTTCTGGCGCTCGCTGGCCTGGGCGGGCGCGTGCTGCGCGTGCGTGTGGCTCGCCGCGTACCTCAAGCCGCGCCCCTGAAGCGTCACGGTGGGCGGCCCCGGCGTGCCGTTCTCGGCCCGCGCCCTTCTCCTGTCCCTCTCACCTCGCATGTTAGAGTGTGATGCTTGCAGAGCCGGGCCTAGCGGAGGGCATGAGTGAGATTTTCTGAAGACATTGGCATCGATCTTGGAACCGCGACGTTCCTCATTTACAGCAAAAACCGTGGCCTGATCCTTCAGGAACCCAGCGTCATCGCCATGACCCGCGACACCAAGGAAGTCATGGCGGTCGGCGAGGAAGCCTACCGCATGCTCGGGCGCACGCCCGGCAACATCGTGGCGGTCCGGCCCATCAAGGACGGCGTCATCGCCGACGAGGGCCTCACCGAGAAGATGATCACCATGTTCCTGCAGAAGGTCCGCGGCGGCGCGGGCCGACTGCTGGGCCTCGGGCCGCAACTCATGGTCGGCGTTCCCAGCGGCGTGTCCGACGTGGAACGCCGCGCCGTGCTGCGCGCCGCGCTGAACTCCGGCGCGAAACGCGCCTTCCTGATCGAGGAGCCGATGGCGGCCGCGATCGGGGCAGGCCTCAAGATCGCCGAACCGGTCGGCAGCATGGTCGTCGACATCGGCGGCGGCAGCACCGACATCGCCGTCATCAGCCTGGGCGGCATCGTCGTCAGCGAGTCGCTGCGCGTGGCGGGCAACGAGTTCGACGAGAGCATCATCCGGTACGTGCGCCGCACGCACAACGTCATGATCGGCGAACGCACCGCCGAGGAGATCAAGGTCAAGGTCGGCGCCGCCACCCTCCTCACCGACGAGGACAACCTGATCGCCGAGGTGCGCGGCCGAGACCTCATCAACGGCCTGCCGAAAACCATCTCCATCGAGAGCCGCGACGTGGTCGCCGCCCTCGAAGAGCCCGTCATGAAGATCGTGGACGGCGTGAAACGCGTGCTGGAAATCACGCCGCCCGAACTGGTGAGCGACATCATCGACCGCGGCATCGTCATGACGGGCGGCGGCAGCCTGCTGCGCAACTTCGACGAGATGCTGCGCCAGGCGACCGGCATTCCCGTCGCCGTCGCCGAGAACGCCATCGAGGCGGTCGCGGTCGGCACCGGCATGGCGCTCGAGATGATCAACAGCAACCTCCGTCACCACCTCGTCAGCAGCGACAACTACCTCAAACGCTAACGCCCGCAGCAGCGGCGCGGCAGTCGCGCGGACCCGGCCAGCAACCCCAGCAATGAAGGTCTGCACCGCCGGGTCCGGCGCGTTTCACCCCCACCACCATGACTGAACCCCACACCCCCACGTATCCGCTCCACATCCAGCAGGTGCTGGACGTGCTCCCCCACCGCTTCCCCTTCGTGCTCGTGGACCGCGTGCTGAGTGCCGGCGACGGCCACGTGCACGCCATCAAGAACGTCACCATCGGCGAGCCGCACTTCCAGGGTCACTTCCCGCAGGAGCCCGTCATGCCGGGCGTCCTGATCCTCGAAGCGCTCGCGCAGGCCAGCATGTTCTGCCTGCCGCTCGCGCCGGGCACCATCGGCTACCTCGCCGGGATCGAGGGTGCGCGCTTCAAACGCAAGGTCGTGCCGGGCGACACCCTGCACCTGCACGTGCAGCTCGAATACTTCCGGCGCGGTCTGGGCAAGACCGTGTGCCGCGCCGAGGTGGACGGCGTGGTCGCCGCGCAGGCCGAGATCCTGTTCGCGGTCGGCAAGGCCTGAGGGCAGGGTGCGACTCACCCGCTACGTCACCCGCGAACTGATCCCGCCCCTCCTGGCCGGAACGCTGCTGTTCGTGGCGATCCTCAGTTTCGGGTACTTCTTCATCAGTGCGCAGTGGCTGACGGGCGTGTCCCCCCTCCTGATCGCCCGCTGGATCGGATACCAGCTGCCCGACACGCTCGTCAAGGTCCTCCCAATGGGCGTGGTCCTGATGGTGGTGGTCGCCTTCGGCCGCCTCTCGAACGAACGTGAACTCGTCGCGGTCCAGTCGGGCGGCATCGGGCTGGGCCGCGTCGCGCGTCCCGTGGGCGTCATCGCGGCCCTCGCGGCCCTGCTGTCCATCTGGCTGTCGCTGTGGGTCGCGCCGCGCGCGAACGTCGAGACGCGCGGCCTGTACTGGGACACGCTCACGCAGGCGGGCCTGACGCAGCTCGTCGGGAAGCAGGTGGACCTCGGCGCGGGCCTCAGCCTGTACCTGCGCGGGTACGACCCCGCCACCCGGCAGATGCAGGGCGTGCGCGCCGAACGCTGGAGCGCCTCCGACCCCCGGCAGGGCACCGTGATCTTCGCGGACCACGGCACCTTCGAGAACAACGTCCTGCACCTGCAGGGCTACAGCGTGTACACCCTGAACTACGCGCAGATCCCGGCACTGGCCGCCGCCACGGACCCCGCCGCCCTCCCGGCCGCCGTGCAGCGCGTCTTCACAGCCGTGAACACCCCCGACTCGGCCACCTCCACCCTGACGCTCGACACGGGCCTGTCCCGCAAGCAGACGCTCGCGAAGTACGCGGACGCCATCGGCGCGGACGCCGAAGGCTGGCCGGAACTCATCACCAAACTCACCGCGCCCGGCGTGCGGGACGCCGACCGGCAGAACGCGCGCCGCGAACTGAACCGCAAGCTCGCGCTGCCGTTCGGGAACCTCGTGCTGGCGCTCACGGCCCTGCCGTTCGCGCTGAGGTTCGGGCGGAGCCTGGGCGTGTCGCTCGGCATCGCCCTCCTGATCGCCGTGGCGTACTACCTGCTGTTCGTGGCGGGCCTGACCGTGGCGGGCAGCATGCCGAACCTGCCGGAGCCCGGCATCTGGCTCGCGAACATCGTGTTCGCGGTGGGCGGCCTGCTGCTGCTGAGGCGCGCATGAAGGTCCGCATCTACTCCGCGTCGTTCGGGAGCGGGCACCACCAGGCGAACGAGGCGCTCGGCGACGCGCTGCAGGCCCGCGACCCCCGCGTGCGCGCCCGGCACACCGACTACCTCACGCACCTGAGCGGCTTCGAGCGCGGCGTGATCCTCGGCTTCTACCTCGGCTGGCTGCGTTACGCGCCCGGCATCTACCGCTGGTACTACCGCTTCACGGACCGGCCCAGCGAACCGCAGCTCATCAAGGACGGTTACCGCTGGCTGGGGCGCGGCAGCATGCAGCGCGAACTGCTGCAGGACGTGCCGGACCTCGCCGTGAGTTCCTACCCCACCCCGGCCGCCGTGACCGGCTGGGTCCGCGACCAGTACCGCCTGAAGTACCTGAACGTCCTCGTGGTCACGGACTACCGCATTCACGAGCACTGGGTGCGGCAGGAAGCGGACCTGGTGCTCGTCCCGACCGAGGAGGCGCGCGGCCAGATGATCGCGCGCGGCATCCCCGAAGGGCGCGTGCGCGTGACCGGCATCCCCATCAACGCGCGTTACGCGGCCCTGATCGGCACGGCGACCGACCCCGGCGCCCGCGCCGCACTGCGTCAGCGGCACGGCCTGGATCCACACCTGCCGCTGCTGCTCGTGTCGGGCGGCGGGCAGGGCACGTACCGCAGCCTGAACGTCCTGCTGGGCGAGCTGGGCATGCTGGGCAGGCCCGTGCAGGTGCTCGTGCTGGCGGGCGCGAAACGTCCGGGCCGCACGCAGCTGGGCGGCGCGACCATCCACTGGCTGGGCTTCACGACGGACTTCCCGGAACTGCTGGCCGCGTCGGACCTCGTGGTCGGCAAGGCGGGCGGCCTGACGGTCGCGGAGGCCACCACGCTGGGCGTCCCGATGGTCATCTACGACCCGATTCCCGGCCAGGAGGAACACAACGCCGAGTACCTGGAGCGCGGCGGGGCCGCCGTCTGGGCGCGGACGCGGACAACGCTGCGCCCGGCGCTGCTGCGCGCCCTCGACCCGGACGAACGCGCCCGCATGAGCGCCGGGGCCTTCGCGCTGAGCGTGCCGGACGCCGCCGACCGCGCCGCACGCGTGATCCTGGAGGCCACCGCACAGCGCGCCCAGGCCACGGCCGGGACCCAGGCCACCGCCGATACGCAGGCCACCCGCCCCACCGACCCGGCCCCCTCCCGTGACACGGACTGACGGCCCCGCCCCGCTCGCCGTCCTGAGCGGCACGCTGCTGCTCGCCCTCGGCGCGTACATCGGCGTGCCGTACCTGCTGGTGCAGTGGCGCAACCTCGGCCTCGTCCGGCACGGACACGGCGGGACGCGCACCCTCGCCCTCACCTTCGACGACGGCCCCGACCCTGCCAGCACGCCCGCCGTCCTCGACGCCCTCAAGGCCGCAGGCGTCCACGCGACCTTCTTCGTGCTGACGCCCGCCGCGCACGCCCACCCGGACCTCACCGCCCGCATCCTCGCGGAAGGCCACCAGCTCGAACTGCACGCCGTCACGCACCGCCACGCCTGGACGCGCCGCCCCTGGCGCGCGTACCTCGACCCGTTGCGCGGCGCCGCGCAACTCGCGGCCCTCACCGGCCGCCGCCCCCGCTACCACCGCCCGCCGCACGGCGCGTACACCCTCGCGACCCTGCTCGGCCAGCGCCGCGCCCGCCTGAGAGGCGCGCACTGGAGCGTCGAGGCGCACGACTGGCACCCGGACTTCACGCCGCAGGACGTGCACGACCGCGTCCTCGCGCAGGCCACGCCCGGCGCGGTGATCGTCATGCATGACGCCGGGCCCGGCGCGCGCAACACCGTGCCTGCCCTGCCCGGCCTGCTCGCCGCCCTGCAGGCTGCCGGGTACGCCCTGCACACCCTCGATACCCTGCCCGGCCTGCGCCCCCTCGGCCTGCGCGGCGCCCTCACCCGGCACGCCCCCACGGCCACGCCCACCGAAGGACCACGATGAACTACGACGACTTCGCCGACCTGTACGACCACCAGTACGACCTGTACCGCGACGACCTGCACCTGTACGGCACGCTCGCCGACCGCGCCAGCGGCCCCATCCTGGAGATCGGGTCCGGCACGGGCCGCGTCACCGCGTACCTCACGCGGCGCGGCGCGGACGTCACGGGCCTGGAACCCTCCGCAGGCATGATCCGGCACGCACAGCAGCGCGCCGAACGCGACGGCCTGACCCTGCAGATCGTGCAGGGCGACATGCGGACCTTCCAGCTGCCGGAACGCTACCCGCTCGTCATCGCGCCCTTCAACGCCCTGATGCACCTGTACACCCCCAACGAACAGCTGCAGGCCCTGCAGAACATCCGCGCGCACCTGCAGCCGGGCGGGCAGTTCGTGTTCGACCTGTCCGTGCCGCGCTACGGCGCCGCGAACACCATGCGGCACGAGGGCGAGACCTTCCACGCGAACGGTGCCCGCACCGACGTCTTCCTGGTGCAGCGGCACGACGAGGTGAAGCAGGGCATCGTCACCGAGTACCACGTGGACACCACCGCCCCCGACGGCACCCTGAAACGCCGCCACTACACCCTCACGCAGCGGTACTACACCCGTTACGAGGTCGAGTGGCTGCTGCGCTGCGCGGGCTTCGAGTCGCCGCGCGTGACAGGCAGCTTCCAGGGCGGCCCGCTCGACACCTTCAGCGACGTGATGGTCTTCCACACGCGCCGCAAGGACTGATCCGGTGTTGAGCTGAACGCCCGGAGTCCAGCCGAGCAGAACGTGAAGCCGCCGCCCGGCCACGGGCATCAGACCGGATGACTGGCCCTCAGGGGAGCGCCGTGCGTGGCGGGTGAGGGCCGGGGTCCGGTGCGGGCGCGGGTGCTAGCCTGACGGCATGGACGCCCTGCTGCGCGAGACGACGACCGGCCGCGTGCGCGGGCAGCGCGTGCAGGGGTCGGGGGGCGGGCGGGCGCTCGCGTGGCTGGGCGTGCCGTACGCCAGTCCGGCCGTGGACGCCCTGCGGTTCGCGCCGCCGCGCCCGCATCCCGGCTGGGCGCGCGTGCGGGACGCGTCACGGTACGGGCCGGACGTGCTGCAGCCGCTCGACCCGTCCGTGACGCTCACGGCGTCGCGCGAGGGGAGCCTGCTGCTGAACGTGTGGGTGCCCGAGGAGAACCCGGACGGGCGGCCGCTGCCGGTGCTGTTCTGGATGCACGGCGGCGCGTTCCGGGGCGGCAGTGCCCGGCAGTACGACGGGCGGGACCTCGCGCTGCGCGGCGCGGTGGTCGTGACGGTCAACTCGCGGCTCGGGCCGCTCGGATACGCGAACTTCGGTGAACTGTTCGGGGACGCGCGTTTCACGCCGAACGCCGGGTTTCAGGATCAGGTGGCGGCGCTGCACTGGGTGGCCGCGAACGCCGCCGCCTTCGGCGGCGATCCGGCGCGCGTCACGGTGGCGGGCGAGTCGGCGGGCGCGGTCGCGGCGGCCCTGATGCTCACGCACCCGCGCACGCGGCCACTCGTGGCGGGGGCCGTCCTGCAGAGCGGCGCGCTCAACCAGGTGAGCGGCCGGGACAACAGCGTGGACATCGCGCGCGCGTACGCGGACGCGCTCGGCGTGCGCCGCGACAACCTGAACGACCTGTGGACCCTGCCGCCCGGCGCGTTCCTGCGTGCCCTGCACGCCCTGGAGCGCGTGCGTGCGCGCAGGCTCAACTCGCGGCCCTTTCTGGACGGGCACTGGCTGCCGGGCAGCGAGGCGGACCTGCTGGCCGCGCCGCGCGCCGACGTGCCGCTCCTGATCGGCGCGAACCGCGAGGAGTACTCGCCGTTCGTGAAGCTCCCGGACCGCATCTTTCCGCGCACGGACCGCACGTACCTCGCGAACGTGCTGGACCGGCAGGCGACGCCGGAACAGACGCTGCGGGTGCTGGCCGCGTACCCGGACACGCAGGCGGGCCTGGTGGCGCTGGGGACGGACATGTTCTTTCACGTCCCGAACGACCGGTTCGTGGACGCGGTGCGGCCCGGGCACGCGTCCGGCACGTGGCGGTACCGTTTCGACTGGGGCACGCGCCTGTTCGGGCTGGGCGCGGCGCACGGCATGGAGCTGCTGTTCCTGTGGCCGCGCCCGATGGGCAGCGCGACCCGCGTGATGCGCGGCCCGGACGGCGCGGCTGTCGCGGCGCTCGCGGAGCGCATGCAGCGCGCCTGGATGACCTTCGTGCGCGAGGGGCACCCCGGTCCGGACTGGCCGACGTACACGGCCGCGCACCCCAGCGTGGCGTTCCTGGGTACGGACGGGCGGCTGCCGGGGGATGCGGGGGACGCGGAGCGGCGGCACGTGTGGCGGGACGTGCGGCCCTTCATGCCGTGACGCGCGGCCATGAACGCGGTCTTCATGGCCATGCTCTAGACTCCACCTCATGAAGTCCAACCGTGACCCGTCCGGTGTGCGCGTCGCCGCCGTGCTCGGCGTGCTGCTGCTCGGCGTGGCGGCCGTGCAGTCGGCCCTGCGCCTGAGCGGGCTGGGCGTGCTGCGGCGCGGGCGGAGCCTGACGCCCGCCGTGGCGCTCACCTTCGAGCCGGGTCTGGACGCGCGCCTCACGGGTCGGCTGCTGGACGCGCTGGCCGGGGCGGGCGTGCAGGTGACGCTGCTGTGGGACGCGCGCACGCTCGACCGGCAGCCGGAACTGCTGCACCGCGCGGCCCGTGAGGGCCACGAGGCGGGCCTGATCGCGGGCCGTCCCTGGTCGCTGCCGTGGCGGCTCACGGCGCGGCTGGAGCGCAGCCGTCAGCTCGTGCGGGCGCACACGGGGCGGGAGGCGCGCGTGTTCCGCAGCGGCGCGTCGCCGCTCGTGACGCTGCTCGTCTCGCGCGCCACCGGGCTGCGCGCCGTGGACGGCTGGGGCAGGCTGACGTGGGTCCCGGAACCGCACGCGCGGCACCTGCGGCCCGGCGCGGTCGTGCAGGTCGGCCCGCTGGACGACGCGGGCGTGACGCGCCTCCCCGCGCAGCTCGCCGCGCTGGCCGAACAGGGGTACCGCGTGACGGGCGTGTGGGACCTGCCCGGCACGCGCCCGGAACGCCCGCGCGACCTGCCCGCCACCCTGCTGCAGGGCGTGGACGTGCTGTACGACCGGCTGGGCCGCATCCGGCGCGTGGGGGCGCACGCGAGCAGCCTCTTCCGGGTGGGCGTCGCCCCGTACCCGCTGGCAGACGTGACGCTGCCCGCGCCGGGCCTCCCGGACGGCCTGACGGTCCGGCACGGGGAGCGACTGGTGGAGTTCCACCTGGACAGCGCGCGGCTGGTGGAGCTGGCCGCGCGTCCCGTGGCGGGCCGCAAGGTCGTGCAGCACTCGGTGCATGACCTCGCGGCCGCCGTGCGCGACGACCCGGCGTGGAACACGCTGCCCGCCGTGTACAGCGTCAGCATCTTCTCGCACGTCCTGAAGCTGTACGGGTTCACGGTGCTGGAACTGCCGCTCCCCATGCGCCGCCGCCTGACGTGGTGGTCGCGCACCCTGCGCCGCGCGTACGGCGTGGCCGACCCGGAGCACGTGCACGTCCCGATGCTGGCCGTCATCAGCCGCGAGGAACTGGTGCGGCGGCACGGCACGCGGCGCGGCTGACACGGCCGGGGAGTCTGCCGCTGCCGTCACGGGGGCGGCAGCGAAGGGCAACTCCTGTCACTTGTGTTCCCCACAAACCGGATTAAGATAGTCTGGATTATGTCCGAGACCACCCTCGATACCCTGCGCCCAGGAGAGGCCGCCCACGTGGTGTCGCTCACGCCCGGACACCCGCTGCGCCGCCGCCTGATGGAACTGGGCTTCATCCGGGGCGCGCGCGTCAGCGTGCTGCGCACCGCCCCGATGGGCGACCCGGTCGAACTGCGGATCGGTGGGACGGAACTCGCCCTGCGCCGCCAGGACCTGCTGAGCATCCGGGTGCGCCAGTGACGGTCCCGCACCCGGAAGCGCCGGCCGCGCCGCCCATCCACGACGCGGCCGCGTGCCTGCAGACCGTGTCGCGCCTGCGTGCGGCCCGCGACCCGCGCGCCGTGATCGTCGGGAACCCCAACGTCGGCAAGACCACCCTCGTGAACGGCCTGGCCGGCACGAACCTCAAGGTCGGCAACTGGTCCGGCGTGACCGTCGAGAAACGCGAGGCGAAACTCACGCACGCGGGCCGCAACGTGCAGCTCCTCGACCTGCCGGGCGCGTACTCGCTCAGCCCGCACACGCCCGAGGAACTCATCACGCGCACCGCGCTGCTCGACGAGGCGCCCGAAGTGGCGATCAACGTGCTGGACGCCGGGAACCTCGAACGCAACCTGTACCTCACGCTGCAGCTCATGGATTTCCGCCTGCCGATCGTGGTGGCGCTCAACCTCGTGGACGAGGCGCGCGACAAGGGCGCCGCCGTGGACGCTGCCGCGCTGGAGCGCCTGCTGGGCGTGCCGGTCGTGGAGACCGTCGCCAGCCGCGGAACGGGCCTGGGCGACCTGATGGGCACGGCCCTCGACCGCGCCGAGGTCGGGCAGGGCGTCACGTACCCGCCCGTCATCGAGGCGGCCGTCACGGCCCTCGTGACGCGCATGCAGGCCCTCCCCACCCTCCCGCCGCACGCGCACCGGTACCTCGCGCTCGCGCTGCTGGAAGGCGACCCCAGCATCCGCGGCCGTCTCGCCGCGACCGGCCACGCCGCCCTCCTGGACGCCGCCGACCACGAACTGCGGCACTTGGACGCGAGCGGCGAGGACGCCCTCATCACGGTCGCCGAGGCCCGCTACGCCCGCGCCGCGCAGATCGCGCAGGGCGCCGTGCCGCAGGTCGTGACGCGCCGCACCCTCACCGACCGCCTCGACACCCTGGCCCTGCACCGCTGGCTGGGCATCCCGGTGTTCCTGCTCACGGTGCTGCTCGTGTTCCGCCTGACCTTCAGCGTCGCCGCGCCGTTCGTGGACCTGATCGGTGGCCCGCTGCAGGACACCGTGTCCGGCTGGGCGGCCGCCGCGCTCGCGTGGGCGCCGTACTTCGTGCGGGAACTCGTGGTGGGCGCCATCATTCCCGGCGTGGGCACCGTCCTCAGCTTTCTGCCGACGCTGCTGGTGCTGTACCTCGCCATGAGCTTCCTGGAGGACAGCGGGTACATGGCGCGCGCCGCGTTCCTCGCGGACCGCATGATGCGCAGCATCGGCCTGGACGGACGCGCCTTCATTCCGCTGATCCTGGGCTTCGGCTGCAACGTGCCCGCCGTGTACGCCACCCGTACCCTCGAGAAACGCAGCGACCGCGTGCTCGTCAGCATGATCCTGCCGTTCATGAGCTGCTCGGCGCGCCTGCCGGTGTACATCATCTTCGCGGCCGCCCTCTTCCCGAAGCAGGGCAGCGTCCTCGTGTGGTCCATGTACGTGCTCGGCATGCTCGTCGCGTTCGCGTTCGCGTTCGTGCTGCGCCGCACCACCCTCAAGAACGAGGGCGGCGGCGTGCTGCTGGAACTCCCCCCGTACCGCCTTCCCGCCGCGCGCGTCCTGTGGAAGCACGCGTGGCGCCGCACCGCCAGCTTCGCGCGCCGCGCTCGCACCACCGTGATGGGCACCGTCGCCGTCGTGTGGCTGCTGCTCGCCATTCCGGCCGTGAGCGGCGGGAAGTTCGCGACCGTCCAGCCGCAGGACAGCCTGTTCGGGACGGTCAGCACCTGGATGAGCCCCGTGTTCGCGCCGCTGGGCTTCGGGACGTGGCAGGCGACGGGCGCGCTCGTTCCGGGCTTCGTCGCGAAGGAGGTCGTCGTGGCGACCCTCGGGCAGATCTACCTGGGCGAGCAGGCCGCCGCGCCCGCCCCGCTCGGCCTGCTGGACGGCCTGAAGACCGCCGCGACCGGCACGTGGGACGCCGTGAAGGCCAGCGTGCAGGCCATCCCGACCGTGCTGGCCCTCCCCAGCCTCGGCGCGGACGCCTCGCAGGACGCCCGCTCCCCGCTCGCGGCCGCCCTGGCGCGCGCCTTCACGCCCGCGTCGGGCCTCGCTTACCTGGTGTTCGTGCTGCTGTACACGCCGTGCATCGCCACGGTCGGCGCCATCCAGGCGGAACACGGGCGGCGCGTCGCGTGGGTGACGGTCGCGTACCAGATGGCGACCGCCTGGGTCGCGGCGCTCCTCGTGTACCAGATCGCGAGGCACCTCCTGTGACGTCCCTCCCCACCTGTCCTGCCCTGCCGGTGAGCGCGTGAGCGCCCCGAGACTCACGTCGCTGCTGTCCGTGCTGGCGGGCGAGCCGCGCACCCTGCCGGAACTGAGCGCCGCGCTCGGCAGCAGCCTGAGCGCCATCGAGGGCATGCTGCAGACCCTGCTCGGCAGCGGCTACATTCAGGACGCGTCCCCGAAAGCGGACGGTTGCGCCTGCAACGGCTGCAGCCTGAGGAGCATGTGCCGCAACGCGGACGGCAGCGACCTGCCCTCCCTGAACCTGCTGCGCCTCACGCCGCGCGGCGAAGCGTACCTCGCCCGCCAGCCCCGCCCCAACTGAACCCGGACCGCCACCCCCAAAGTCTGAACCCGCTTCACCCTGCATGAACTAGCATGAGCCATGAACAGAACGGCGCTCACGATTCTGGCCCTGAGTCTCACGCCCGCCCTCGCTGCCACCACGCCCGCCACCGCGCCCACCCCCGTCATCACGACCGTCACACCGGAACTGATGCTCGCCATCGTGCAGGGCGCCGGATACGCCGCCAAGCTCGACAAGACCGGCGACAACCCGGAAATCACCATCACCCGTAAGGGCCTGGTCGACATCTACCTCAACCTGCACGACTGCAAGACCGGCAGCTGCACCGAGACGGACGTGTACACGTACTACTCCGCCGACGACCTCGACACCCCGCCCGAGGAGAGCGACATCTCCGACTGGAACAGCAAGCACTACACCCAGGCGTACATCGACAGCGGCGACGACGACAGTGTCAACCTCGACAGCCTGTACATGTTCAAGGGCGGCTTCACCAAGGCCAACTTCCTGAACTTCCTGAACACCTTCAAGAAGGACGCCGACAGCTTCGACAAGATGCTCAAAGGCAGGTAAGCAGGCTGGCGTACAGGACGGAACTGCACGGCACGCCAGCGTGTCGGTGAGTGGGGGGGACGTGGCGTTCGGGCCACGTCCCCCCGCTGTCCTGTGCCGGGCGGTCTACCATGGGGCATGACCGTTCCCGTGTCGTCTCCACTGCGTTCCGCCGGGTGGCTGCTCTCGCGGCTGCAGGAGCCCGGCCTGGTCGTCCTCGATTGCCGTTTCGTGCTGACGCAGCCGGACGCCGGTGAGGCCGCGTACCGGGAGGGGCACGTGCCGGGCGCGGTGTACGCGCACCTGGAGCGCGACCTGAGCGGCCCGAAACGTCCGGGCGGGGCGGGGGGCCGTCACCCGCTGCCGGACCCGGGGGTGCTGGCGGACTGGCTGGGCGCGTCGGGCGTCACGCCGGGCAGCACGGTGATCGCGTACGACGACCCGACAGGCGGGCACGGGTTCTACGCGGCGCGCGCGTGGTGGCTGCTGCGCTGGCTGGGGTTCACGCGGGTGTTCGTGCTGGACGGCGGGCTGCCCGCGTACGTGCAGTCGGGCGGGACGCTCACGCGGGACGTGCCGGTGCCCGCGCCGGGATACGTGACGCCGCACGTGCAGCCGGACTGGGTGGTGGACGCGGACGGCGTGCAGGGCCGCGCGCCCGGCACGCTGCTGATCGACTCGCGGGCCGCTCCGCGTTACCGGGGCGACGCGGAACCCATCGACCCGCGTGCCGGGCACGTGCCGGGCGCCGTGAACCGCGACTGGGCAGGGTCCCTGGATGCGGGCGGCGGGTGGCGCGCCCCGGACGAGCAGGCGCGGCGGCTGGCGGTGGGGGACGCGCCCGTCATCGTGTACTGCGGGTCCGGCGTGAGCGGCGCGGCGAACCTGCTGGCCCTGTCGCTCGCGGGCCGCCCGCCCGGCCCGGACGTGCAGCTGTACGCCGGAAGCTGGAGCGACTGGTCGAGCGACCCCGCGAGGCCCGCCGAGGTCGGCGACCCGCACGCGCCCTGACGCACCGCGCGGTCACGCACGCCGGGCCGCGCCGCAGGGTGGTATCCTCCTTCCCGAAATGCTGACGCCCGTCTCCCGCTCCCGCCCCCAGCCCGGCCACCTGTACGACGTGGCGGTCGTCGGGGCGGGCCTCGCCGGCTGCGAACTCGCGTTCCGGCTCGCGCAGGGCGGTCAGGACGTGCTGCTCGTCTCACAGGCCCTCGACCACCTCGGGAACCTGTACGCGCCCACCGTGCAGGACGCCGCCTTCCCGGACGGCACCCTCTTCGCGGACGTGGCCGCCAGCATCCTGCCCGGCACGGACGGCTGGGTGTTCCACCGCGCCCTCAAGGCCCGCCTGGAAGGCACGAGCGGCATTCACCTCCTGCAGAGCTGCGTGACCGCGCTCGACGAGGACGAGCAGGACGGCACCGTCACCCTCTCCACCTGGGAAGGACCGCCGCTGCGTGCCCGCCGCACCGTCCTCGCCGTGGGCGCCTTCCTCAAGGCGCGCCTCCTGGTGGGAAGCGGCATGGAGGACGCCGGACGCCTCAGCGAGGTCGCGTACGACTTCCTGGCCGACGACCTCGCCGCGCGCGGCGTGTGGCTGCAGCCCGCCGAGCGCGCCACGCAGGACCTCGACCCGCCGTACGAGGTGCGCTTCCTGACCGTCCCGCAGGCCGAACTCGACGGGTTCCGCCTGCGCCGCAGCGACCACGTGTACGCCCTCGGGCAGATGACGGGCGGCCCGCACTCGTACGCCACCGTCCTCACGGCCGCCGCGCAGCTCGCCGCCGAACTCCTGCACGACCCACACACCCCATGATCTACCAACTGTCAGACTTCCACTTCCCGGACACGCCCGCCCGCCTCTTCCCGGACACGCCGGACCGCCCCCTGTACCTGGAGATCGGTTTCGGGGACGGCCGCTTCTGGCCGCACCACGCCGCGACCTTCCCGCAGGCCCCCAACTACCTGGGCGTCGAACTGTCCGGCGCGAGCCTGCAGAAAGCGAACGCGCGCCTGAACCGCAGCGGCCTCACGAACGCGCACCTCAGCAAACTGCCCGCGCTCGTCATGCTGGACGCCGTGATTCCCGAAGCGAGCCTGGACGGTATCATCGTGAACTTCCCCGACCCCTGGCCGAAAAAGGACCACCTCGACCAGCGCCTGCTGCGCGCCCCGTTCTTCCGGCTCGCCGCGAGCCGACTCAGGCCGGGCGGCGCGGTCCTCTTCACCACCGACCACGAGGAGTACTTCGAGTTCGCGTGCCGCGAGGCCGAACAGAGCGGCGTGATGCGCACCGAGCTGCGCGACCCGCCGCCCGCCGCACTCGAAACGAAGTACGCCCTGAAATGGCGTGAACTGGGCATCGGCGCGCAGCACGCGCGCTTCGTGCCGACCGCCGACCCGCACGCCCTCGCCGCGACCCTGCCGCGACCGGACATCCGCGCGCTGCCCCTGGAGGACCAAGCCTTGCCGCACGCCATCGTGACCCTGCCCGATCCCTTCGACCTCACGGACTTCGAGAAGGGTGCCGTGCGCGGCCCCGGCCACACCGTCGTCCTGCTCGACGCGTACCGCAGCCTGCGCCGCCACGAGTACACCGTCCTCGCGCACGTCGAGGAGGGCGAACTGACGCAGGAGGTCCTGGTCGGCATCACGCCGCGCGCCGACGGGTCCACCCTGGTGCGCCTCGCGAAGTTCGGCGGGCCGATCATCACGACCGGCGTGAAGGCCGCCGTGGCCGCCGTCACCGCCGAACTCGTCAAACGCGGCGCGGTCATCACTCACCTCGGGTACTGACCGACCGGAAGAATCAGGAGAGGAGACCCGGACCGTGCGGCACACGCCACGGTCTGGGCCTCTTCCCTGTCGTCCTGTCCGGGGCGCTCAGGGCTGCGTGGTGTATGTCACGTCCACCGGGCCGAGCGCCGGGGCGGGCCGGGCGCGTGTGGGCGCTGGGCGGTGATCGTTCTGCGCGCCGGGCTTCACGAGGACGCCGACCGTGTCCAGCGTGATGTTGCGGGCGTCCGCGATCCGCAGGAACATCGGGAGGACCTGCAGCATCTCGGGCGCGTTGTCGTGCAGCAGGACCACGCCGCCGCGCCGCAGGGTGCGCGTGTAGCGTTCCAGCAGGACGTTCACGCCGGGGTTCTGGAAGTCGCCGGGATCGTCCGTCCAGAAGACGGTGGTGAGGCCCAGGCCCTCCGCCGCGCGGAGTGTGGCGGGCGTGTAGTCGCCGCCCGGAGGCCGGAAGTACCGGACGGGTTTCCCGGTGATGCCCTGCAGCGTCTGGTCGGTGAGCGTCAGTTCCTGCTTCACGTCCGCGGGCGTCAGGGGCGGCAGGCGCACGTGGTGGAAGGTGTGGTTGCCGATCTCATGCCCCTGTTCCGCCATGTCCCGGATGAAGTACGGGTACGCGCGCGCGTTGCGGCCGATCACGAAGAACGTGGCGTGCACGCCCGCGCGGCGCAGCGTGTCCAGCACCAGCGGTTCGTACATGGGGTGCGGTGCGTCGTCGAAGGTCAGTGCGGCGAGGCTCTCGCGGCTGCTGCCGTGGTACAGCAGGCCGCCCTGCACGCCGCCCAGCACCTTCGCGGTGGTGTGGTGCACGGCGTCGGCGGCCTTGTCGGCCACGGACCCCAGAAAGTTCACGGTCAGTTCCCGCACGCGGTCCGGGGCGCGAAGGGGGGGCGTGGCGGGCGTGGTGCTCACCCACGCGCGCTCGTACGTGCCCTGCCCGGCCGTCCACGCGAGGAAGTCGTTCAGGCGGTCGCGCGGCACGCTGGCCGTCAGCAGGGGCGACGGTCCGCCGAACCCGCCGTACGTGCCCTTGTCGTACACGCTGACGTCCACCTCGTCCAGCTGCGCGCGCGCGGCGAGCACGCGGCGCGCCACGGCGCCCGCCACGGCCCGCGCGCACGATTGTTCCGGCTGTTCGAGCGTCACGACGGCGCCCGCCACCTCGATGTGCCCGTTGCTGAGGTACTCGACCTTCTGCACTTCCGGCATGTTCGGGTCGAGCGTGAGCTGCGGGATGCGCGGCGCGGCCAGCGTGCCCGGCGCGACCGGCTGCACCTGCCCCGGCACGCTGGCGGGCCGGGCGGGAACACTGGCGGGCGTGACCTGCAGGGCGCGCAGGGCCGTGGGTTTCTGCACGCTCGCCTGCGCGGGCAGACTGGCGGCCAGCAGCAGGGCGAGCAGGAGGGGAGTGGGACGCACGTTCACGTTCAGCAGTCTACCGGGCCGCCTGTCGGCAGATGACCCGGCCACGCGCGGGTGACGGCTCCCCGGTTCAGGAGCCACTCCCGCCCGCCTGTTTCTTCATGGCGGCCATCACGGTCTGCATGCCGCTCGGCACGTGCCCCTGCGCGGTGTACAGCGCGTTCGCCTTCAGGTAGTCGCTGCGGGCCTGCGCCGCCAGCCCCTGGCGTTCCAGCACGTGCCCGAGCACGTACACGGCCAGCGCGTTCTGCGGGTCCTCCTGCACGGCCCGCGTGAGGTACAGCGCGCTCTGCTTCAGGCCGTCCGGGGTGGCCCTGCCGACGCCGGTGCCCATGAAGCCCCCGCGCGCCCGTTCGCCACGGTAGTAGTCGAACTGCGACTGCAGGTACGTCAGGCTGAGCGGCGCGGCGTCCTTCACGGCGAGCGTGCCGCCCGTGCCGCTCAGCGTGTACCGGCCGATGGTGTCGTCTGCCGCGTATGTGGGCTTCACGAAGCGGTACCCCTGCGCCGTGCGTACCAGCAGGCCCTGGTGATGCACGAACGGCGTGGGGTCGGACGCGTCCACCAGCAGGTCCTGCCCGCTGCTCAGGCGGACGGTCGCGACGACGTGACCGAGGTTGCTCTGCTGCCCCTGCGGGTTCGCCCACACCATCACGGCGCCCGCCTGCATGCCCGCGCGCTGCAGCAGGCCCGCGATGATGAACGACTGCGCGAGGCACTGCCGCTGCCCGCTGCCCGCCACGTTCGCCAGTTCGTACCCGCGCTCCAGGCTGAATTTCGGGACGGCCTTCTTCACGAAGCGGTGTGCCCAGGAGGCCGTGTCGCGCTCCAGCTGAACGCGCGCGTCGCCTTTCGCGGCGCGCAGTTCGGCCGCGCGGGCGTCCAGCGCGGCCGTGAGCGTGTCGCCTGCGCCGAGCTTCACGCCCGCGCCCTTGTACGCGCCTGCCAGCCAGTCCTCGAAGGTGCCCTGCAGGCCGACCGTGCGGTACGACGTGCGCGCCACGTCCGCGAAGGCGGGGCCGCCGTACCGCAGGTCCGGTCCGACCTGCGCGGACGGGGCAGGGGAAGAGGACGCCGCCTGGACGCTCAGCAGGGCGGTGAGGATCAGCGGAACGGCAGTGATGACTCTGAACTTCACGGCATACCTCCCGGACGCCCGCGCGGCGGGCCGTCCCTGTACCGGCAGGCTAGGACGGGCAGGTAAAGGGACGGTAAGCCGCGCATGCAGGTTCATACGCAACAGCACGGCGCCCCACCGTGCAGCTCCCGCACGTCACACCTTCCCCGCGTCACAGCTTCCAGGTCCAGCCGCGCCGAGCGAGCGCCCACAGCACCACCCACACCGCCGCGATGTAGCCCAGGGTGTACAGCCACCCGCCTCCCCACACGCCGAAGTGCGAGCGCGCCAGGGACAGCAGCGCGTCCCGGATCGGCATGGCCTTCCCGGCCCACGTCACGTTCCAGTCCATCAGCACCCACACCTTGAACAGGATGGGCGCCACGTACGCGAACAGCGAGTTGCGGCCCGGCACGGTCAGCGGCGACAGCAGCCGCGTGCCCACGCCCGCCCAGCGGCCCCCGCCGTCCGCGAGCAGCCAGAACGCCAGCATCCCGAGCGTCGCGAGGCCCGCCGTGTACACCACGTAACTCGGCGTCCACACGGCCTTGTTGAACTCCAGGTGCTGCGCCCACAGCCACCCGCACGCCGTCATCACGCTCCCGGCCGTCAGCAGCAGCAGCGGGGCGGCCCGGCTGCGGTCCCGGAGCGGCTGCGCGACCACGCTGCCCAGCAGCACGAGCGCCGTGGTCGGCACGACCGAGATCAGGCCCCGCAGGCCCCACGGGCCGAGCAGCACGTCGTTCAGGACCTTCACGGGGTTCGCGTCCGGCGTGAACACGCCCGCCTGCCCGCCCACCGGGAACACGTTCAGGAACACGTCGTACCCCACGAGCAGCGCGGCCGCGACCGCCACGCGCCACCACACCCCGAGCAGGCTGATCACGCCGCCCGTGAAGCTCGCCAGCGCGATCAGCTGCAGCACGCCCAGCCCCAGCGTGAAGGTGTGCTCGGCGGCGCTCGTGACGACGCAGCCCACCAGGTACAGCAGCACCGTGCGTCCCGCGAGCTTGCGCACGAGCCGCGCGCCGCTCAGCCCGGACCGCTGCGCGGCCGCCAGCGAGAACGGCAGGGCCGCGCCCGCGCAGAACAGGAACCACGGGAACACCAGGTCCGTGAGCGTCAGTCCGGCCCCCCACGGCGCGTGCTGCAGCTGCCGGGGCGTCAGGGTGTCGAGCGCGACGTTGTTCACGAGCAGCATCAGCAGGATCGTCAGGCCGCGCCACGCGTCCAGCGCCGACAGCCGCGCCACGCGCACGGCCGTTCCCTGCGGCGTCACGGTGAGCGCCGGGTCGGGCGTGGCCGCGCCGGGGGGAACGGGGGAGCCCGGTGAGGGCGCAGGGGAAGGCATGGGCACGCTCATGCCCCAGCGTCGCGCCACGTCATGACACACCGGTATAACCCACCTTCAGGGAACGCTGAGACGCGGCCCGGCACCCCAGGCACGACAGAAGCGGACAGGGCGGGGAAGAGGAGACGCCGCTCCACCTTCCCCGCCCTGCCCGTGCCCGGCCGTCCTGGCCGGGGCTCAGTGCTTACTTCTCGACGACGTACGCCTTCTCGATCACGTCGGGCGTGCCGGGGTAACCGGGGTTGATGCGCGTGATGCGGTCCAGCACGTCCTGACCTTCAATGACGCGGCCGAACACGGTGTGGCGCCCGTCGAGGTGCGGGGTGGGCACGAAGGTGATGAAGATCTGGCTGCCGTTGGTGTTCGGGCCGGCGTTCGCCATGCTGAGCACGCCCTTGCGGTCGTGACGCTTGCTCGTCACCTCGTCCTCGAAGCGGTAGCCGGGGCCGCCACGGCCGGTGCCGGTCGGGTCGCCCGTCTGCGCCATGAAGTCCTCCAGCACGCGGTGGAAGACGATGCCGTCGTAGTAGTGGTGGCGCAGCAGGTACACGAAGTTGTTGACCGTGACGGGCACCTCGTCGGCGTCCAGTTCGACGACCAGGCGGCCCTTGCTGGTCTCCAGCACCGCGAGGTACTGCTTGCCGGGCTCGATGCCGTCACCGAGTTCCGGCGCTTTCGGGAACTCGGTCACGCGCGCGCTCGTGAGTTCGGGCGTCAGGGTGTAACCGTCGGGGATGTAGGTATCCATACCCGTATTGTAGTGTGCCCACTGCGGGACACCCGCCACTTCGCGCGGCGCGCCCGCCGGGAGAGGACCGTGCGCCGCGCCTGCCGGTATAGTTCCTGGATGGTCCGTTCGCCCGCCCACCGTCGTCACGCGCTGGGGATCGCGCTGCTGCTCATTGTCACGACCGTCTGGGGGAGCACCTTCGCGGTCGTCAAGAACGCCACGGACGCCCTGCATCCCGCCACCCTGATCCTGTGGCGGTTCCTGGTGGGGACCGTGTGCCTGCTGCCGCTGTTCCTGTGGCGCGGCGCGGCTGGGGGGGGCGCGCCCGTCACGTCCGGCACGGCGGGCAGGCCGCGCCGACTGTGGCTGGACGGCCTGACGCTCGGCGCGTGGCTGATCGCCGGGTACGGCACGCAGACCATCGCGCTCGCCACCACGAGTGCGAACCGCGCGGCGTTCATCACGGCGCTCAGCGTGGTGCTCGTGCCGCTGTGGCAGGGGCTGGTGGCGCGCCGCCGCCTGCCCGCGCCGCTGTGGGTGGCGGTGCTGCTGGCCGTGGCGGGCCTGGCCCTGCTGAGCTGGGAGGGGGGCGCGCTGGTGTCGGGGGACGTGTGGGCGCTCGCGTGCGCCGTGACGTACGCGGGCTTCATCCTGAGTCTGGAGGGCACGTCGCGGCATCACGCGGCCCTGCCGTTCACGCTGGTGCAGCTGGCGTGGGTGACGCTGCTGGCGCTGGCGTGGGCGCTGCTGGCGGGCGCGCCGCTGCTGCCCGCGCCGGGCAGCTGGGGGCCGCTGCTGTACCTGGGGGCGGCCGCGACCGCCGTGACGACGCTGCTGCAGACGCTGGGGCAGCGCTGGGTGAGTGCGGCGGAGGCGAGCGTGATCTACGCGCTGGAGCCGGTGAGTGCCAGCATCTTCAGTTATTTCCTGCTGGGCGAGCGCGTGTTCCTGCGGGGCCTGCTGGGCGGCGCGATGGTGGTGGGCGCGACGGTCCTCAGTCAGTTCGGCGTGCCCCCGGTGCCGCAGGACGCACTCCCGGAGGGTGAGGGCGGGGACGCTAGCGGGTCAGGGACGCGAGCAGCACGCTGACGGCCGCGCCGCCCGCCAGGGTCAGCAGGGCCGGACGCCTGTACTTCTTCAGGTACAGCAGGATGCCGAGCCCGCTGAGCGACACCAGCAGCAGGAACACGCCGGACGCGTCGATCAGCCACGGCCACGCGCGTCCCGCGTCGCGGCCCCGGTGCAGGTCCCCGATCACGGCGAGCAGGCCGTCCGACTGTGCCGTGAGGTCGTAGCGGCCGTCCGGGCCGATCACGATGTCGGCGTGGTAGCCGGGCGCGCGGAAGCTGACGCTGGCCTCGCTCCCGTCCGCGCGGGCGTCGCTGGCGCGGCCGGACAGGTGATGCGTGGCCCGCAGGTACTCCGACACCCTGAACCAGTCGGGGTGCGCGGCACCTCCCCACCCGGCGGGCAGCGTGCCGTGCGCCTGCACGGTGCGGGACGGACTGACGGGCAGCCAGCCGGGGTGGTTGACGAGGATGCCGCTCAGCGCGAAGAACAGCGTGAGCATCAGCGACAGCATCGAGGTGTACACGTGCAGGGACCGCAGGGCCAGCTGCACGCGGACCTTCAGTGGCCGCTGCGCCGCCGGGCGGGCCGGGGCGGGCCGCGCGGACGCGGGGCGGGGGGGGAGGGTCGTCACGCGCTTCAGTTCCGGCGGCGCAGTTCGGCGGTCACGTCCGTCAGTTCGCCGTCGCTGTCCACGGCGATGCGGAAGGGCGACGCGCCGATCGTGAGCGGCTGCCGCACCCGGCCGTAGGGGCCGTCCTCGCGCGCCATCTCCAGGCACAGCACGTAGTTGCCCTGCGGGACCGGCTGGTGCCGGTCGCTCCGGCCGTCCCAGGTGACGGTGTAGTTCCCGGCGAGGCGGGTGGGGCTGCTGACGGTCGAGACGAGGTCGGTGCTGTCGGTCGCGCGGCGCTTCTGCTCGCCGCGCCACCAGCGGCGCAGTTCCGCGAGGTACTTCTGCTTGCCGGGCGCGCTGCTCGCCCACAGGCTGAGGGTGCGGACGGGCGTGCCGCGCTCGTCCTCGATCCACACGGCCGCGTAGGGTCGGTTGTACCGCCCGCCGGGCGCCCGGAAGCTGAAGTTCACCGCGAGTTCCAGGCCGTCCGCCCAGGGCAAGGGGCGGGCGGGCGCGGCGCTCTGGGCGAGCAGGGGGGGCGCGACGCGGGACGCGACGGCGAGCGTGAGGGCGGCGCGGCCCAGTCGGGCGAGCAGGGTGCGGCGGGTGTGGAGGGTGTGGAGGGTGCGGTCGTGCGTCATCTGAACCTCTGTGCGGGCGTGGGGAAGAAGTGGTGGTGGCGGGCGGCCGGGCCTGGCGTCGCGGCTGGCGTGGTCGGCAGGTCTGGGGGCGCTCAGAGCAGGTCGAGGTCTTCGAGCAGCTGCACGGCGTCCGGGAGCCGCTCGGCGATCTGGGCGGGCGTGACGGGGGGCGCGGCGTTCCACACGTCCCTGAAGGTGTTCAGGGTGGTGGGCTGCGCGGTGGCGCTGACCGGGTACTCGAAGTTCAGGCTGAGCATGAAGGCCTGCGCGTCCGGGCGGGTGATGGTGCCGAGGAAACGCAGGGCATTCGTGCGGTGCGCGCTGCCGCGCAGCAGGCCGAGGGCGCTCTGGTCCTGCAGGTTGCCGTCGTCGCCGGGGCGCAGCGCGGCGGCCGCGACCTTGAAGCCCGCGCGGCGCACGCGCTGCACGAAGGTGTGCGTGGTGAGGGCGGCGTCCAGGTCGCCCCGGTCGAGGGCCTGCATGAGGCCCATGTTCTCGGTGCCGTAGTCGCGGGGGTGCAGGGCCTTCATGCCGGTCAGCCACGCGCGGGCGGCGTCGTCGCCGTGCAGGGCGATCAGGGTCGCCACGAACTGCTGGAAGGCGGGGTCGGCGACGGCCCAGCCGACGCGGCCCTGCAGCGCCGTGACGCGCGGCAGGTCGAGGATGCTGGCGGGCAGCGTCTTCGGGTCGAGGCGTTCGCTGCTGTACGCGAGGACGCGGGTCCGGAGGTTGGTGGGCAGCCAGCGGTCCCCGCCGCTGCGCAGCGAGGCGCTGACCCGGCCGAGCAGCGTGGCAGGCAGCGGGATGAGCCCCTGGCGGGCCGCGAGCGTCTGCATCGGTTGCAGGGTGTTGCCCCAGTACAGGTCCGCGCCGCGCGGGAGGCTGCCGAGCAGGTCGGCGTCGCTGCCGTACGTGACCTGCACGCGCAGGCCCGTGCGTGCCTGGAAGTCGTTCACGAGCGGCTCCACGCTGCCCCGGGCGCGGCTGGCGTACACGGTGAGGTCCGGGGCGGGCGGGGTGCTCTGCGCCTGGGTTTGTGGCTGGGTCTGGGCGTGGGCCTGTGGGAGAGTGAGGGCGGCGAGCAGGAGGGTGCCCATGAGGCGTCTGGCATTCACATGAGGAATCCTAAGTAAGCAGCTAGGATTTGTCAAATATCGGGCAGCAGAACGGGGCCACCCGACATGGGCGGCCCCGCAGGCCCCGCGGACCTCAGCCCCGGCGTTCGCTCGCCATCAGCGCCGCCCCCACGATGCCCGCCTCGTTCTGCAGGCCCGCGGGCTTCACCGGCGTCTTCACCTTCAGGTACTCCTGCCACTTGTCGGCCTTCTTGCTCAGCCCACCCCCGATGATGAACAGGTCCGGGCTGAACAGCCGCTCCAGGTACTCCAGGTACTCGGTGGCGCGCTTCGCCCACTGCTTCCAGCTGAGGTCCTCGCGGTCCTTCGCGGCCCCCGACGCCCACGGCTCCACCTCGCGCCCGTTCAGCTCGATGTGCCCCAGTTCGGTGTTCGGCACGAGCACCCCGTTGTACATCAGGGCACTCCCGATGCCTGTCCCGAAGGTCAGCATCATCACCACGCCCGGCACGCCCGCCCCCGCCCCGAACCGCGCCTCGGCCAGCCCGGCCGCGTCCGCATCGTTCAGCAGCGTGACGGGGCGGCCCACCGCGCGACTGAAGCGGTCGTCGGCGTCCAGCCCGATCCAGCCCTTGTCGACGTTCGCGGCCGACAGCGTCACGCCGCCCCGCACGATGCCCGGGAACGTCACCCCGATCGGGCCGCTCGTGTCGGGGAACACGCCCGCCAGCTCCGCCACCACGGCCGTCACGTCCTCGGGCCGCGCGCCTTCCGGCGTGGGAATCCGCACGCGTTCCGCGAGCAGCGTCCCGGTCCTCAGGTCCACCGGCGCGCCCTTGATGCCGCTCCCGCCGATATCGATGCCCAGCACCCCGCTCACCTGCGCCTGCGCGCCTGCCGTCGCCTTCTTCGTCATGCCTGACAGCGTATCAGCTGCGCGCCGCGCCGCCCCCGGCACACCAGACATGAGAAGTGCCCCCGCAGACACGCTGCGGGGGCACTTCAGGGACCGGGTTCAGGCGCTCTTGCGGGCGTCCTGGGCGGCGGTATGGGCGGTCTTGGCGCTCGCCACGAGCACCGCGAACGCTTCGGGCTCACGGGCGGCGATGTCGGCCAGCACCTTGCGGTTCAGGTCGATGCCCGCGCCCTTCAGGCCGGCGATGAAGGTGCTGTAGCTCATGCCGTGCAGACGCGCAC
Organism: Deinococcus aquiradiocola; assembly: GCF_014646915.1. Taxonomy (NCBI): domain Bacteria; kingdom Thermotogati; phylum Deinococcota; class Deinococci; order Deinococcales; family Deinococcaceae; genus Deinococcus; species Deinococcus aquiradiocola. Next base: position 48,846 of record NZ_BMOE01000016.1, read on the forward strand.
CGGCGTTGATGCGCTGGATCCACAGGCGGCGGAAGTCACGCTTCTTGTTGCGGCGATCGCGGTACTCGTAGGTCGCCGCGTTCAGCAGGGTCTGGAAGGCGTTCTTGTACTGCTTGCTGCGCGAGCCCCAGAAGCCCTTGGCCTGCTTGAGGGTCTTCTTGTGACGGCGACGGCGGACAACTCCGGTCTTGACGCGTGGCATAGATCAGTTCCCCTTCGGCAGTGCGAGTTTCATACGGGCCCATTCGCTCTTGGCCAGCACGAAGCCTCTGCCTTTACCACGAATCTCATCGCCGCTCTTGCCGGTGTTCTGGTGGCGTTTACCGCTCTTGAACGCCATGACTTTGCCGGTCGCCGTGATCTTCACGCGGCGCACGACACTCTTCTTGGTCTTCATCTTAGGCATGAATCTCCCGAGCCCGGCGAAGCGCCGCCCACAGGGGGCAGGCTGCCGTCTGGGAACGTGGGCCGTCTCTCGCTGGAGACTGTTGGCCGCCCCGTCCCACTTGGCCGACTTGAAAGTATACAGGCCCCCCACCGCCCATACAAGAGGCGCGGCGCACCCGCCCCACCCCTCACCGACGCGAACCGCACCCAAACGTGCACACGCTCACCTTGACGACCCGGGAAGGCAGTGCTACTATTCCTGAGCGCCTGAAATTGCTCAGGCCGAAACCGGAAAAAGCGCGTGCAAGCCGCACAAAACCGGAAGGTAACGCAGGGTAGAGCAGTCTGGTAGCTCGTCGGGCTCATAACCCGGAGGTCGCAGGTTCAAATCCTGTCCCTGCAACCAAAAAGCACCCCCATCCACGTGATGGGGGTGCTTCGTTTGACGCTCCACCTTTACGCCCAACACCGCGTGCTAGCCTGACCCATTATGTTCGAGACCCTTGGGAACAGGCTTCAAGACATCCTGGAGCGGCTGAAACGCGAAAGCAAACTCACCGAAGCCCAGGTCAAGGCCGCCATGCGCGAGATCCGCATGGCCCTGCTGGAGGCCGACGTCAACTTCACGGTCGCCCGCGACTTCGTGGCCCGCGTCAGCGAGAAAGCCGTCGGCGCCGAAGTGCTCGGCAGCCTCACCGCCGGACAGCAGGTCGTGAAAGTCGTCCACGACGAACTCATCGAAACCCTCGGCGGCAAAGCCACCCAGCCCACCCTGAAGAACGAAGGCAACATCATCTTCATGGTCGGCCTGCAGGGCGCCGGCAAGACCACCAGCACCGGCAAACTCGCCAAGTACTACAAGGACAAAGGCCGCCGCGTCCTCCTCATCGCCGCCGACACCCAGCGCCCCGCCGCGCGCGACCAGCTGCGCGTCCTCGGCGCGCAGGTCGGCGTGCCCGTCCTCGAAGTCGCCAACAACGAAACGCCCGCCCAGACCGCCGAACGCCTCCGCGAACACCAGCGCGGCGACTTCCGCGACCTCGTGATCGTCGACACCGCAGGCCGCCTCCAGATCGACGAGACCCTCATGGACGCCCTCGCCGACCTCAAAACCGCCCTGCAGCCCACCGAGACGCTCCTCGTCGTGGACGCCATGACCGGCCAGGAAGCCCTCAACGTCGCCCGGACCTTCGACGAACGCGTCAGCCTCTCCGGCCTCATCATCACCAAGATGGACGGCGACGCGCGCGGCGGCGCCGCCCTCAGCGCCCGCTTCGTCACCGGCAAACCCATCTACTTCGCCGGCACCAGCGAAAAACTCACCGGCCTCGAACCCTTCTACCCCGACCGGGTCGCCGGACGCATCCTCGGCATGGGCGACGTCCTCGGCCTCATCGAACGCGCCCAGCAGGCCGACCTCGCCCAGATGGACATGAAGAAGGCCGGCGAGTTCGACCTCGAAGACCTCCTCAACCAGCTCCGCCAGATCCGCAAGATGGGCCCCCTCGGCGACCTGATCAAACTCATCCCCGGCATGAGCCGCGCCCTCCCCGAAGGCTTCAACGTCGACGAACACCAGATCCAGAAGATCGACGCGCTCATCTCCAGCATGACCCTCAAAGAACGCCGCAACCCCACCATCCTCAACGCCTCACGCCGCAAACGCATCGCCGCCGGCTCCGGCAGCAGCGTCCAGGAAGTCAACCGCCTCATCAAAATGCACGAACAGATGAAAGGCATGATGAAAATGCTCCAGGGCATGCAGGGCGGCCTCGGCGGCAAAGGCGGCAAGATGCCCCGCCTCCCCCAGATGCCCCCCGGCCTCGGCGGCACCCCCCGCAAATAAACACCTTGACGTCCCGCGCCCCGCTCCCTATACTTGCTGGCGCTCCGCAACCGCGGGACGTTAGCTCAATCGGTAGAGCAGCTGACTTTTAATCAGCGGGTTGTAGGTTCAAGTCCTACACGTCCCACCATCTTCACCCCCGTCTTCTGGCGGGGGTGTCGTCGTGTGTGGGGTGTCAGCCGAGGCCGCGTGGGCTGATGTCGACGCGGACGCGGGCGGCGAAGCGGCGGTCGAGGGCGCTGAGGAGTTCGTCGAGTCGGGTTTCGTTGCGGGTGCGGAGCAGCAGCTGGTGCGGGTACGTGCCGCGCACGCGGGCGAGGGGGCTGGGGGCGGGGCCGAGGACTTCGTGCGTGGTGGCGCCCGCGCCGTGGAGGGTGTCGGCGACGTCCTGTGCGGCGATGGCGGCGCGTTGCTGGTCGCGGGCGCTGATTTCGATGTACGTCAGGAGGCGGTGGGGGGGGTAGCCGAGGTCTTCGCGGGCGCGGACTTCGAGGGCCGGGTAGTACGCGGCGTCCTGTCCGGCCTGCAGGCAGCTGAGGGCGGGGTGGGTGGGCTGGAAGGTCTGCACGACGGTGAGGGGGGCGCGGGCGGGGTGCCAGGCGACGAGTTGCCGCAGCAGGCGGTGGTAGCGTTCTCCGGCGCGGAAGTCGGAGATGTTGAGCCAGGTGTCGGCGAGCGTCACGCCGATCAGGGCGAGGTCGGGGGGCGCGTCGAGGGACAGGAGGGCCTGCGTGCCGACCACGACGCCGCTCTCGCCGCGCTGGATGGCGCTCAGGTCGTCCTGCTGGTCGCGGTCGTGGCGGTAGACGGGCATGCCGGGAAGGAGTTTGCGGACTTCCTGCACGATCCATTCGGTGCCGGGGCCGCGGGCCTGCCACATGGGGTCGCCGCATTCGTCGCAGCGGTCGGGGATGGCGGTTTCGTGGCCGCACTGGTGGCAGTGCAGGGCGCGGCGTTCCTGGTGGAAGCGCAGGGGCACGTCGCAGTTGGGGCAGCCGGGCGTGTGCTGGCAGGACGAGCAGCGCAGCAGGGCGGAGTACCCGCGCCGGGGGGCGAGCAGGACGGCCTGTCGGCCGCGTTCCTGCACCTGCCGCAGGACGCGGGCGAGGTCGTGGGAGAGGGGGTAGCCGAGGTCGCCGGGTTTCAGGTGGGGGCTGCTGAGCGGCCCGAGCTGCGGCTGTTCGGGCGGGGCGCTGTAGTCGACGACGTGCAGCCGCATGGCGGGCGGGGGGAGGACTTCGCCGGGGTGGGTGAGGGTTTCGGCGGCGGGCACGCAGCCGAGGATGGCGAGGGGCGTGACGGGGTGGGCGGCGGCGAGGCGCGTGACGAGTTCCGGGATGAAGGCGCGCGAGCCGCTCAGGAGTTTGTGGGCGTCGCTGGCCTCTTCGAGCAGGACGATCAGGCCGAGGTCCGGGTGGGGCGCGCCGAGCGCGAGGGCGCTGCCGACGATCAGGCCCGCTTCGCCGCTGCGGATGAGGTTCCAGGCGTGTTCGCGCTGGGCGGCGTTCAGGGTGCCGCTGAAGCACACGGCGCGCGTGCCTTCGGCGTGCGCGAGGGGCGAGAGGTCGTCCCAGGCGTGCCGGAGGGTGGCGGCGTCGGGCGCGAGGACGAGCACGCCGCGCCCGAGGGACAGCAGGCGGCGCACGCGTGGCGCGAGGCGCGCGTGGCGTTCGGCGCTGCGGCCGCCGTGCAGTCGCCAGACGGGTTCCTGCGGGAGGGTGTCGGGGAGGGGGCGTGGGGGGCGCGTGGCGGGGGCGGGCAGGTCGGGTGGCGCTGCGGGCTGCTGGACGCTGGCGGCCCAGCCGCGCGCGAGGACCTGCGCGACGACGCTGGCGCTGACGCCCGCGCGGGTCGCCCATTCGCCCTGTCCGCCGAGCGGGCCGTGGTCGTGCAGGGTCTGCCACGCGTCCTGCTGGCGGCGGGTGAGGGCCTGTCGTCCTGCCGTGAGGGCGACGTAGCCGGTGGTGGTGCGCGGGGCGGGCGTGAAGCGTTCGTCGAGCAGGCCCTGTTCGCGGATGGCGTCCAGCAGGGGCGCGCCGAAGGTGCTGGCGTCCGTCCAGTCGGGGCCGGGCGTGCGCGGTCCGAAGAGGGTCAGGTCGCTGCCCGGTACGGCGCGCGCCTCGTGGTGCGTGCGGGCTTCCCAGCCGACGCCGAGCAGGTCCGAGAACAGCAGGCCGAGCGGCGTTCGGGCCAGCCTGGACAGGCCGCACAGCGCCGTGACGAAGGCGGGGTTGACCCAGGGGGTGTCGTCGAGGACGTGCACGGTTTCGCGCAGGCGGTGCGTGCCGCGCGCCTCGGCGGGGCCGATCACGATGCCGACCGTGAGTTCGCCGCGCCACGGGACGAGCACGCGGTGCCCGACGGGAGGGCTGGCGTGCGGGTGGCCGTGTGGCGGCAGGAAGTCGTAGGCGGGGACGGGGAGCGGGAGGGCCACCTGCCAGGGGTGCGGCGCGCCGGGTGGCGGGGCGGGGTGAGGGGGCGGCGGGGCGGACATGCCGGGTCAGTATGCCGTGGGGGTGCCCTGCGGAAGGTGACGCCCGGGGTGCGGCGGGGGAGGCGGGTGTGGTGGGGGGTGGGCGCTCGCATCGGTTTCGGTTATCGGGTATACTCTGCCCGGATGGTTACGTTAAGAGCAGAACAATTCGGGGCAGCGGCATGACCCGCTCCCAGACAGGCAGGCAGGCGGGCCGCAAGCCTGCCCCCACCGCCGGAGGCCGGGCCGACAGCGGTCAGCCCGGCAGCGGTGCGGCCAGCGCAGGAGCCGGAAAGGGCCAGGGCAGCAAGAGCAAGGGCGGCAAGGGCGCAGGCGGCAGCACCCAGGGCCGCCCCGCCGCGCCCGCCCGTGAACGCACCCTGCGGCTGTTCTTCGGCCTGAAACTCCCCGAGACGACCAGCCAGGACCTCGTGGCCGCGCAGGCGAAACTCACCAGCAACTGGCGGCGCGTCGACCCCGACCAGCTGCACGTCACGCTCGCGTACCTGCCCGGCGTGCCGGAAGGCAAGGTCGCCGCCCTGCGCGACCTCGGAAAACGCCTCGCCGCCGAGGCCGCCCCCATGACGCTGCGCCTGCGCGGCACCGGCTACCACCCCAACGTCGGCACGCCCCGCGTGTGGTTCGTGAAGGTCGAAGGCGACGGACTCAGCGAACTCGCCGCGCGCCTCGCCGCCGAACTGGACGCGCTCGGCTTTCCCGTCGAGGGGAAATTCCAGCCGCACGTCACCCTGGCCCGCAAGAAAGGCCCCGCCCCGCGCCTCCCGCCCCTCACGTTCACGCAGGACTGGTCCGCCACGCAGATGCACCTCATCCACACCTTCCTGCCGCGCGACAAGACCGGCCCCATCTACGACACCGTGAGCCGCTTCCCCCTCACCGGCAGCGCCCCACTCCCCGCCCCCACCCCCACCGCGACGACGGCGCAGCTCCCCCAGGAGGACGACCATGGATAAACCCGGCAAGCAGGACAAGAACGACAAGGGGAGCGCGAACGCCAGCGAAGGCACCGCCGCCCAGCGCAGCAAGGCCATCGAGACGGCCATGAGCCAGATCGAGAAGCAGTTCGGCAAGGGCGCCATCATGAAACTCGGCGCGGAAAGCAAGCTCGACGTGCAGACCATCAGCACCGGCAGCCTCAGCCTCGACCTCGCGCTCGGCGTGGGCGGCGTCCCCAAGGGCCGCATCACCGAAGTGTACGGCCCCGAATCCGGCGGCAAGACCACCCTGGCCCTCAGCATCATCGCGCAGAGCCAGCGGGCGGGCGGCACCGCCGCCTTCATCGACGCCGAACACGCCCTCGACCCGGTGTACGCCAGAGCGCTCGGCGTCAACACCGACGACCTGCTCGTGTCGCAGCCGGACAACGGCGAGCAGGCACTCGAGATCATGGAGCTCCTCGTGCGTTCCGGCGCGGTGGACATCGTGGTGGTGGACAGCGTCGCGGCCCTCACGCCGCGCGCCGAGATCGAGGGCGAGATGGGCGACAGCCTGCCCGGCCTGCAGGCCCGCCTGATGAGCCAGGCGCTCCGCAAACTGACGGGCGTGCTCTCCAAGACGAACACCGCCGCCATCTTCATCAACCAGGTGCGCGAGAAGATCGGCGTGATGTACGGCAACCCCGAGACCACGACGGGCGGCAAGGCCCTGAAGTTCTACGCCACCATGCGCCTCGACGTGCGCCGCATCGGGCAGCCCGTCAAGACCGGCAACGACTCGGTCGGCACCACCGTCAAGATCAAGGTCGTGAAGAACAAGGTCGCGCCGCCCTTCAAGGAAGTCGAACTGACCCTGCTGTTCGGCAAGGGCTTCGACCAGCTGTCGGACCTCGTGACGCTCGCCGCCGACATGGAGATCATCCGCAAGGCCGGCAGCTTCTACAGCTACGGCGACGACCGCATCGGGCAGGGCAAGGACAAGGCCATCGCGTACATCGCGGAACGCCCCGCCATGGAGCAGGAGATCCGCGAGCGCGTCCTGGCCGCCATCAAGTCCGGCAACCTCGCGCCCGACGGCGCCGCCCGCCCCGTCGAGGCGCTCGCCGACGCGAACTGAGCCGGATTCCGGTCCACCACCTGAGACCAGACTGAGCTGAACTTCTGGCGTTCAGCCGAGCGAAGCGGGCACCAACAGACACGGTCTGGAGGAGATGGAGAGGCTGCCGGAACCAGCACCGGCAGCCCCGGAACCGGATCAGAACCGTACGACCTGACGGTCCACCCGCGCTGACGGAATTCGGCCCTTCCCGCCGCGCGTGCTGTCCCGGACGTGCCCGGTCTCACCCCGCGTGAGGCCGGGCACGGTTCGTTCTGCCGTTCCGCCGCCCGTCCGGACGCGCGGGGCGCGGTGGGGCTAGACTGCAGGCCGTTCCGCCCGTCCCGGCCGGACTCCGCACCACCCGGCCCGGCGCCGCCCGCGGAGGTCCGCGCCCCCGCCTGTGACCCCAAGGAGTGTGCCCCATGCCCGAAGCTGTGATCGTGTCCGCTGCCCGTACCCCCGTCGGCCGTTACGGGGGCGGCCTGAGCAGCGTCCGCCCCGACGACCTCGGGGCCGTGGCGCTCCGCGAGGCCCTCGCCCGCAGCGGCCTCGACCCGGCCGTCATCGAGGACGTGTACATGGGCTGCGCGAACCAGGCGGGCGAGGACAACCGCAACGTGTCCCGCATGAGCCTGCTGCTCGCGGGCCTGCCGTTCACCGTGCCGGGCGCGACCATCAACCGCCTGTGCGGCAGCGGCCTGGACGCCGTGAACACCGCCGTCAAGGGCATCCTGAGCGGCGAGGGGCACGCGTACCTCGCGGGCGGCGTGGAAAGCATGAGCCGCGCGCCGCTCGTGCAGGCCAAACCCGAGAAGGCCTTCCAGAACGGCAACCAGACCCTCTACGACACCACGCTCGGCTGGCGGTTCGTGAACCCCCGCATGCGCGAGATGTACGGCGTGGACGCCATGGGCGAGACGGCCGAGAACCTCGCCGAGGAGTACGGCATCTCGCGGGAAGCGCAGGACGCCTTCGCACTGCACAGTCACCGCAAGGCCGTCGCCGCGCAGCAGGGCGGGCACTTCGACGCCGAGATCGTGCCGGTGGACGTGCCGGGCCGCAAAGGGACCGTGACCGTGAACCGCGACGAGGGGCCGCGCCCCGACACCACCCCGGAAGCGCTCGCCCTGCTGAAGCCGGTGTTCCGCGGGGGCGGCAGCGTCACGGCGGGCAACAGCAGCAGCCTCAACGACGGAGCGGCCGCGCTGGCCATCGTGAGCCGCGCGTTCGCGCAGGCGCACGGCCTGACGGTCCTGGCGCGCGTCCGGTCCTTCGCGGTGGCGGGCGTCCCGCCGCGCGTGATGGGGATCGGGCCGGTCCCCGCCACCCGCAAGGCCCTGGAGCGGGCCGGGCTGAGCATGACGGACCTGCACCGCATCGAGCTGAACGAGGCGTTCGCGGCGCAGGCGCTCGCCGTGCTGCACGACCTGAACACCGCGCCGGACGACGAGCGCCTCAACCCGTCCGGCGGGGCCATCGCCATCGGGCACCCGCTCGGCGGGAGCGGCGCGCGCATCCTCACCACGCTGCTGTACGGCCTGGAACGCTCCGGCGGCACGCTCGGCCTCGCCACCATGTGCATCGGGGTGGGGCAGGGCATCGCCACCATCATCGAACGCGAGTAACGCAGAACGCAGCGTCCCGGACGCGAGTCACGCCCGGCATACTGGGAGCGTGCCGTCCGTCCAGGATCCCGAGATGCCGCGCGCGTGGAGCGTATGGCGGCAGTTGCGTGCCGCTGGCCGCGCGCCCAGACGGCAGTTCATGCCGCCTGAATTCCTGGAGACCCTGATCGCGGGCGCCGAGGCGCTCGTGCAGGTGCAGGACGCGCCGGAACTGCCGTGGGCGCTGGCGGAGGCCGTGCACGACCCCGCGTACCTGCAGCGCTGGCGGTCCGGTGACGTGACGCGCGCCGAGGAGCGCGCGATGGGGTTCGCGTGGGACGCCAGCATCGCGCGGCGCGGCCTGCTGTCGTGCGGCGCGACGCTCGCCGCGACCCGCGACGCGCTGCAGGGCGGGTGGGGCCTGAACCTGGGCGGCGGCACGCACCACGCGTACCGGGAGCACGCCGAGGGCTTCAGTTTCCTGAACGACGTGGTGATCGCGGCCAGCTGGGCGAGACGCGAGGGCCTCGCGGCGCGGGTGGCGGTGCTGGACCTGGACGTGCATCAGGGCAACGGGACGGCCAGCATGCTGGCGGGGCAGGCGTGGGCGCTGCCGGTCAGCCTGCACGGGGCGAGCAACTACCCCTTCGTGAAGGAGGAGGCGGGCGTGAACGTGCCCCTGCCGGACGGGACGGGTGACGACGCGTACCTCGCGGCGCTGGAGGACGAGGCGTTCCCGGCCGTGCGGGCGTTCGGGCCGGACCTGCTGTTCGTGCTGGCGGGTGCGGACGTGCTGGCAGGCGATCAGCTGGGGCGGCTCGCGCTGACGCCGGAAGGCGTGCGGGAACGCGACCGGCGCGCGTACGCCCTGGCGGGCGAGCTGCGCGTGCCGTGCGTGACCGTCATGGCGGGCGGCTACCACCGTGACCCGCAGCGGACCGTCGAGGTGCGGCTGAGCACCGTGCGCGAGTGGGTGGCGGCCGCCGGGGCAGCTGCACCTTTCGGAGGACGCGGCGCGCCCCCCGGCTCCGTACCCTGAACGCATGACCCGGACCTTCCTGACCTCACCGCCGCCCTCCACGTCCGGCGTGACGGGCGAACCCCGCCCGCCGCGCGGGTACTTCGGCGAGCTGTGGCACCCCGCCACGTACCGGCACCTCGCGTACCACCTGCTGAGCGTGCCGCTCGCGCTGCTGTACTTCACGGTCATCAGCGTGCTGCTGTCCTTCGGGGCGGGCCTGCTGGTGGTGGTGGTGGGCGCCGCGTTCCTGCTGCTGCTGCTGCTGGTCGCGCAGGCCTTCGCGGAGCTGGAGCGCGTGCTGGGCGAGGCGCTGCTCGACGTGACCCTGCCGCGCCCGCGCCGCCCGCTGCGGTCGTCCGGCGTGTGGGATTGGGCCGTGAAGACCGTCACGGACGCGCAGACGTACAAGACGGCGCTGTACCTGCTGCTGAAGCTGCCGTTCAGCCTCGTGGCGTTCACGCTCACGGTGACGCTGGTGCTGCCGGGCGTGGCGCTCGTGGTGGGGAGCGTCCTGCCGTCCGGCTTCTGGAGTGGCCTGGACGGCCTGCAGCTGGCGGTGGGCGGGCTGGGCGTGCGGGCGCTGCTGGGCGTGGCGGGCGTGGGCCTCACGGTGCTGGGCGTGGCCGTGCAGAACCTGCTGGGGCGCGCGTGGGCCTTCGTGACGGTGCAGCTCCTCACGGACGCGGACGGGTCGCAGTCCGCGCGGCGCGAGGCGGAAGCGCTCGGGCGGGGCGCGCAGGCCATTCCGTACACGGTGGACCCGCAGGACACGCTGCGCCTGCTGCTGGCGCGCGGCCTGGACGCCAGCGCCGCATGCCGCGCCGAGGTCGTCACGCCGGACCTGCACCTCACGCTCGGCGAGGACCGGCCCGCGCCGGACGGGACCGGCGCGGCAGGCCGCGCGCTGCTGTATCCCCTGAACGCCGGGGAGGCGTCGCTGGGCGAGCTGAGCGTGCAGTACGACGCGCAGATGCCGCCCAGCCGACCGGAGCTGAACTTCTGGGCCGCGACGGCCGCGCAGGCCGCGACGGCCCTGAACACCGCCCGCCTGCTGCGCGAGGCCCGCGATCACGGCAGCGAACTGGAACGCGCCCGCCTCGCGCGGGAACTGCACGACTCGGTCGCGCAGGCCCTGTACGGCCTGTCGCTCGGCACGCGCAGCGCCCGCGCCCTGCTCGACCAGGGACGCCCCGACGAGGCGCGGCGCAGCCTGGAGTACGCCGTGAACCTCGCGGACGGCGCGAGCGCCGAGATGAAGGCCCTGCTGTTCGCCCTGCGGCCCGACGCGCTGCAGGAGGGCGGGCTGGTGTCGGCCCTGGCGCGGCTCACCGAGATGCTGACCCTGCGCTACGGCCTGAACGCCACGCTGGACGCGCTGCACGAGCCGTCCCTGCCGGAGGAGACGCTCGGCGCGCTGTACCGCATCGCGCAGGAGGCGTCGCACAATGCCGTGAAGCACGCGCGCGGCGCGACGCGGGTCGCGGTGAGCCTCGTGCGGTCGTCCGCGCCGGGCCGCCCGGACCGCTGGACGCTCACCGTGCAGGACGACGGGCAGGGCTTCGACCCGGACGCCGTGCGGGGCGGCACGCTGGGCCTGCGCAGCATGCGGGAGCGCGCGGCGGGGCACGGCATGGCGTTCGCCCTGCACGCCGCGCCCGGTGAGGGCACCACCGTCCGCGTGACGGTCGACGAGGCCGCGCCCGCCCTCTCCCCGCTGCCGGTCGCCACCGCGCCTGCACCGGCCACCTCTGCACCTGTCACTCCTGCACCGGCCACCTCCGCTCCTGTCGCCTCCACGCCCGCCCCGACCGAGGACCCCGCATGACCACCCCCACGCCGACCGCCCGTTCCGCCTCCGCGCGCTCCCTCTCGCCCCGCACTCCCTGGCCCGCGTCCGGCGTGCTGCTGCGCGTCGGGCTGAGCCTCGCCCTGCTGGCCGTGACCGTCCCCTTCCTGCACAGCCAGCTTCCACTCCTGGACGGTCACTTCGTCGGGATCGGTGCCTGGAACGCTCCCGCCCGGACAGGCGGGCCGGTGCGCGACACGTACCGCAGCGCCGCGCCCGTCACCGCGCCCCTGAAGGTCGCCGTGACCCTCGACCTGAACGACCTGACGCTCCGCCCCGGCCCAATCGCCAGCCCCGCCACCGACGCCGACGCGCCCGCCCTGACCGCCACCCTCAGCGGCGGTCACCCCGGAGACCGCCTGCGCGTCACCCCGGAAGGGGACCGCACGCGCCTGAAGGTCGTGACCGCCCACACGCCCCTGCACCTGAATCCCGGCACCCTCGACCTGCGCGTCCATCCCGGCACGCCCCTCGACCTCGACCTGACGGGCAGCGGCCGTACCGTCCTCGACCTGAGCCGCAGCCCCCTGCTGGCCCTGCGCGTCCGGCAGGACCTCGGCAGCGCCCGCGTGACCTTTCCGGCGCGCGGCACGTACAGCGCCGACCTCCGCACGGACGCAGGCACGTCCGACCTGACCTTCCCGCCCGGCACGTACACGGCCCGCGCGACCGTACACACCGACGTGGGCAGCGTCACCGTGCACGTCCCGCGCGGCGCGAACGTCCATCTGAACGCGGGCAGCGACCCGCGCGACCTGCGCCTCCCCACCGGCTTCACGCCCGGTGGGCGGACCGGGACCGGCCCCGACCTGACGCTCGACCTGAGCACCGACGCCGGCCCCATCACCGTGCAGGAGGACGCCCGGTGACGGACGCCGCCCCCGTCCGCCTGCTGCTCGTCGACGATCACGACGTCGTCCGGCAGGGCCTGCGCATGTTCCTGAGCCTCGACCCTGAACTGCGGGTCGTGGGCGAGGCCCGCAACGGCCTGGAAGCCCTGGACCGCGCGGCGGACCTGCAGCCCGACGTGGTCGTGATGGACCTGATGATGCCCGTCATGGACGGCATCACCGCCACCCGGCACCTGCGCGCCCGCGAGCACGCCCCCGAAGTGCTGGCCCTCACGAGCGCGCTGGAGGAACACAAGGTGAACGGCGCCATCGCGGCGGGCGCGTGCGGGTACCTGCTGAAGGACGCCGGGCCGGACATGCTGATCACCGCCATCCGGCACGCGGCGCGCGGCGAGGTGTACCTGCATCCCGAAGCGGCCCGCCGCCTCATCCGCGAGTACCGTGGTCCCGACATGCGCGAGCACCTCACGCCGCGTGAGACGCTCACCCTGCAGCTCATCGCGCGCGGGTACGGGAACCGCCGCATGGCCGACGAGCTCGGCGTGAGCGAACCGACCGTGAAGACGCACGTCTCCCGGATGCTCGGGAAGCTGGGGCTGGAGTCGCGCACGCAGGCGGCCCTGTACGCGCTGCGGCACGGCCTCGCCACCCTGGACGAAGCCTGAACGGACGAATTGTGAACAGACGAAGCCTGAACCGGCAGCGGGGAGCGCGGGGCGGTGCGCATCATGCCTTCATGCAGCGTCAGGCGCGGCGGCGCAGCATGAAGGCGTGATGCGTCCCCCGTCCACCGCCCGGAGAGCCGGAACGTCGCCCGCCCTCCGCCCGTTCCCCGGAACATCGGCAGCCTGATGACCTCCAGCCTTCCCCGACCGCGCCCCTTCCGGAACCGCCGCGCGTTCCGTGCCCTCCGGGCCGAGGTGCTCGCCCTGATGACCCTGACCTCCCTCACCGCCATGCCCGCCGCCGCCCCCTTCGGCCCGGCCCCGCAGTCCAGCGTGACGCTGCCCGTCACCGTGCCCCTGGCGGGCCTGCGCGCCGCCGCGCTCGCCAGACTGCCGGACGTGCTCGCCAGCGTCGACCAGACACAGACGCTCGCGGGAGGCGTGATCGTCGTGCACCTCACGGGCGAGGTGCGCCGCAGCGGCGACCTGACCCTCGTGCCCGAAGGGGACGGCCTGCGCCTCAGCCTGCCGGTCAACGCGACCTTCCGCGCCGCACCCACCGGCCTGGGCGACTTCCTCGCGCGGGACTTCACGGGCGCGGCCGTCGTCACGGCGCACGTCACGCCCGGCATCACGGGCGACTGGAACGCCGACCTGCGCGTGCAGGCCGACTACCGCTGGACCGCGCCCCTCAGCTTCGAACTGCTGCGCGGCGTGAGCATCAACGTGCAGACGCTCGTCGACCCGCAGATCCGCGCTCGCCTCGCGGGCGCGTCGGAGGCGCTCGGCGCGGCCGCCCGCTCGCAGCTGCGCCTGCGGGAACGCGCGGGCGACCTGTGGGCGCGCCTCGCGCAGCCGTGGGCGCTGCCGGGCGTGCCGGACGGGTACGCCCTCATCCGCCCGCAGGGCCTGACCGTCACGCCCTTCACGTTCACCCCGGACGCGGCCAGCGTCACGCTCGGCGGGAGTTTCGTCGCCACGGCGGGACTCGGGCAGGCCCCCGGCCCCGTGCCGCCCGCGCCCCTCCCGCCCCTGAAGCTCGGACGACCCCAGGCGGACGGCGTGACGCTCGACGTGCCCGTCACGCTCGCGTACCCGCAGCTGTCCGCGCTCGCCACCCGCTACGCGGCCCGGCAGGAGTACAGGCTGCCCCTGCCGCTCAGCCCGCGCCTGAAGGTCGGGAGCGTCACGCTCGGCACGCCCGCGCCGGGCCGCCTGAACGCCGCCGTCGCCTTCACCGTGCGTGCCCCGCTGGGCCTGAACGTGAACGCCACCGTCGACGTGAGCGGCACCCCCACCCTCGACGGGCAGACGCTGCGCCTCACGCACGTCACGGTCCGCACGCGCCCCAGCAGCCTGAGCGGCCGCGTGCTCGGCTGGCTCGCCGACGCCCGCGTGCAGGCCCTCCTCGCGAAACAGGCGACCTTCGACCTGACGCCCGAACTGCAGTCCGCCCGCGCGGCCGTGCAGGCCCGCCTGCCGTACCGCGTGGCGAACGGCGTCACGCTCTCCGGACAGGTGGACCGCCTCGCGCTGCGCAGCGTGAGCGTCGAACCGCAGGGCGTGGTGGCCGTCACGCGCGCCGAGGGCGAACTGGACGCCCACGTCGACCTGCGTTGAACGTTACAGCCAGCCCTGCTCGCGCGCCTTGCGGGCGGCCTCCACCCGGCCGCGCACCTCCATCTTGCTGATCGCCTCGGACAGGTAGTTGCGGACCGTGCCTTCCGACAGGCCCAGCACGCCCGCGATGCTGCTCGTGCCCGCCCCGTCCTCTGCGGCGCGCAGCACCTGCCGTTCACGCTCCGTGAGGGGATTCCCGCCCGCCCACGCGCCCTCCGCCAGTTCCGGCGCGATGGCGCGCCCGCCTGCCCGGACGCGCCGGATCGCCTCGGCGAGCTGCTCGGCGGGCGCGTCCTTGAGCAGGTAGCCGCGCGCACCGACCTCCAGCGCGCGGCGCAGGTACCCGCTGCGCGCGAAGGTCGTCACGATGATGACCCGCACCGCCGACCCCTCCGCCCGCAGGCTCTCCGCGACGTCCAGGCCCGACAGGCGCGGCATCTCGATGTCGGTCACCAGCACGTCCGGCTGCAGGTCGCGGCACAGCGCGAGGGCCGCCTCGCCGTCCGTCGCCTGCCCCACCACCTGCAGGTCGTCCTCCAGCGACAGCAGTGCACTGAGGGCGCCCAGCACCAGCCCCTGGTCCTCCGCCAGCACCAGCCGCACGGGCGTCACGCGCCCACCCCGGACGTGACGCTCACGCGCTCACCGGGCCGCGCGCCTGCACCGGGGCAGGGGAGACGCGCGGCGGGAAGGCCGCGCGGACGGTCGTGCCGCGCCCACCCGTCACGCTGAACTGCCCGCCCGCCGCCCGCACCCGCTCGCGCATGCTCGTCAGACCCGTCCCCTCCGCCGTCCCGCCCCGCCCGCGCCCGTCGTCCCGTACCTCCAGCACCATCAGCCCCCCCTCCTGCGCGAGCCGCACCTGCACGGCCTGCGCGCCCGCGTGCCGCATGACGTTCGTCACGGCCTCCCGCAGCACCATCTCCATCGCGTACTCCACTTCCGGCGGCAGCGTCAGCGGCTCCGCGTCCAGGTCCAGCCGCACGCCGCCCGTCCCGAGCGCCAGTTTGCTGCGCGCCAGCTCGGCACTCAGACCGCTCCCCTGGTACCCGCGCACCGCGCTGCGCACCTCGCCCAGCGCCTCACGCGAGATGCGCTCCACCTCACGGATCTCCACTGCCGCGCGCGCCGGGTCACGCACCGCGAGCTTGCCCGCCAGTTCGCTCTTGAGCACGATCACGCTCAGCGTGTGCCCCAGCAGGTCGTGCAGGTCCCGCGCGATCCGTTCGCGTTCCGCGTCCGCCGCGAGCCGCTCCTTCTCGGCCTGCACGCGCGCCAGCCGCTGATTCGCGACCGCCTGCCGGTACGCGGCGTGATTGCCGTACGTGGCGACGCCCGTCAGCAGCAGCATCTGCAGCAGGTCCAGCCGGTCGATGTCCCCCGCGCCCAGCCAGCCGGGCGTCAGCAGGGCCGCCACGATCGGCAGCAGCGCCAGGGCCGCCACCCGCAGACTCCCCTGGAAGCCCGCCACCGCGCCCGCGTACACCAGGAACGTCGCGCTGTCGTAGCCGACGACCGGCAGGCCCAGCAGGTACATCCCGGTGCCCGCCACGTACCCCACCGTCAGCAGTGCCCGGTGGTACCGCCAGTCGGCGCGCAGGTACACGGCCGCGAACACCGCCATGAACGTCAGCAGCGCCAGCCCGTACAGCAGCGTCAGCGCGGGCGGATGCGTGCCCTGCAGGTAGGCGCGCACCGGAAAGTACACGTACGCCAGCCACACCAGCGGAAAAGTCCGCCAGAACCAGCGCCGCCCACCGCCCGGCCGTTCGTCCTGCGGCGGGTGGACCTGTCCGGGACGTACGGGGGACGCGCTGGGCGAAACGGTGCGGTTCGGGGCCATCTCACGCTCCTGTGACGGGAATACCGCCATGATAGGTCATCCGGATTCCAGGCAAGGAGGAGCGTTTCATGGGCAGGCGGGAACCGCGTCCCGGCCCGCCCGGTCCCGCGTCACGCGCGGCGGGCCTCGTCGCGGCGGTACGCCCACACGCACACCGCCAGGAACAGCAGCGCGTACCCGGCCAGCACCAGCGCGTGCGTCCACAGCGGCGCACTGTCCCGCGCGCCCAGCGCCGTCCACCCGAGCTGCCCGTAATGGTAGCCGGGCAGGTACGGCGCGAGCGTCCGGATGAACTGCGGCGCGACGTCCAGCGGGTAGAAGATGCCGGACGCGAACATCAGCGGCAGCGTCACGAGGTTCGCGGTGGGTGCGGCCCCGGTCGGCCCGAGCGCCAGGCCCAGGCTCAGGCCCAGCAGCGCGAACGGCACCATGCCCAGCAGCAGCCGCAGCAGCACGCCCGCGAACTGCGCCGCGCCGAGCGTCACGCCGCCCGCCACCCGCGCGAACAGCGCGAGCAGCAGCACGCTCACCAGGCCCAGCAGCACGCTCGCCGCGACGCGCGCCGCGAGGTACGCGCCGGGTGAGGCGGGCGTCACGCGCAGCTGCCGCATCCAGCCGTTCGCGCGTTCCGTGGCGGTCGCCACCCCGAATGCGAAGATCGCGGTGCTCACCAGCGAGTACGCCGCGTACGACACCAGCAGGTATGGTCCGGCCGCCACGCCGCCCAGCCGCCCGTCCAGGTTCGGGAGGGCGAACAGGGCGAACAGCATGATCGGCAGCAGCAGGCTCGGCACGAGGAAGGACCGGTTGCGCAGCAGTTTGCGCAGCTCGGCGCGCAGCAGCGCCGTGAACATCGTCAGCGGGCGTGCCTGCGCGGCAGGGGAGGCGAGGGGGGCGGGGCGGGCGGGACCGGTCAGCTGCGTCATGGTGAACTCCTGGGGGTGGGTGTGGTCGGACGGTTCTTCTGTGCGCGTTCCGTTCGGGGCGGTCAGGGCTGCGCAGTCAGGGTTGTGCGCTCAGGGCTGGGCGGTCAGGTTCAGGAACGCTTCCTCCAGCGTCGCGCGGCGCACCTCCAGGTCGTGCAGTTCCTCACCCTGCGCGAACAGCGCGGCCAGCAGCGTCTCCGGGGCGCGCGTGCGGACGGTCGCGCGCCACCACCCGCCGTCCTGCCGCGCGGCGCTCGCCTCCAGCACGCCCGGCATGGCCTGCAGGGCCGCCGCGTCCAGCCGCGTCAGGAACGTCAGGGTGGCGCCCTTCACGCCCGCCCGGATGGCGGCGGGCGTGCCGTCCGCACGGACGCGGCCCTGCTGCAGCAGCACCACGCGGTCCGCGACGCGTTCGGCCTCGTCGAGGTAGTGCGTGGTCAGGACGACGGTGCAGCCGCCCGCCCGCATGGCGTTCACGCCGTCCCAGAAGATCTGGCGGCTCTGCACGTCCATCGCGACGGTCGGTTCGTCCAGGAACAGCACCTCGGGCCGCCCGATCACGCTCAGCCCGAACCCCAGCCGCCGCGCCTGCCCGCCCGACAGGCTGCCCGCCCGCTGCCGCGCCTGCCCCTGCAGGTCGCACAGGGCCAGCACGTCCGGCACCGTCATGGGGTCCGGGTACAGCGCCGCGTACAGCTGCAGCAGTTCCGTCACGGTCAGCCCGGCAGGCAATGACAGGTCCTGCGGGAGCGCGCCGAGCCGCGTGCGGGCCTGCGGTCTGCGCGGGTCTTCGCCCAGCACGCGCACCGTGCCGTGCGTGGGCGACTCCAGCCCCAGCATCAGGCCGATCAAGGTGGTCTTCCCGGCCCCGTTCGGTCCGAGCAGCGCCGTGAGTTCCCCGCGCTGCAGGTCCAGCGTCACGCCCGCGTCCGCCGCGCCGAGCGCCCACAGCGGTCCGTACGCCTTGGCGGCACCCGACACCGTCACGGCCGGAGCGGCACTCGGGACGGATGACGTGCGGACGGTCGGCTCCGGGACGGGCGCGGCGTGCAGTGAGGCGTTCATGCCGTCATTGTCGGCCGCGCCCGTCCGTCCCCCCAGTGCCGCGCGTCAGGTGTGCGGCATGACAGCTGTCACCCGGCCACGCGGCACGGCACGCACCATGCCCGGAGCACCATGAAGGGACGCCCCCCACCGCCTGACGCTCCTGCACGCGTGCAGCCCGCACAAATGTTCTAAACTCTGCCCATGTCGGAAGTCGTGCCCCCCCGTCCAGAACGGTCAGACCTTCAGTCCCGCCAGCAGGCGGCGGAGGCCATGCGGGCCAGCCTGACCGACTGGGCCACCCTGCGCGTCGAGGGCGACCGCGCGCTCGTGCTGCCCGCCCCGGACCTCGACACCCTCAGCGCGGGCCTCGACCAGGCGCTGCAGGGCGCGTGGGGCCTGAGGTACGCGGTCGAGCAGGTGCAGCCGCCCGTCGTGCGCGCCTCCCTGCAGCTCGGCGCGTGGACCCGCGACGGGCTCGGCGAGGGCCACACCCTCCACGACGCCCGCCGCCTCGCGCTCGCCGACGCCATGCGCGCCCACGGCGTGCCCGCCACACCCGAAGGCCAGTGGGTCGAGTACGACCCCGAGGAAGGCCCCAACACGCACGAACTGGAACCCGAGCCCGCCCCCGCCCCGCACCCCGAGGCGGCGCCCCTGCCGCCCGCCCCGCCCCGCGACCCGCAGCTCGAACGCGCCCGCACGCACATCGACGACCTGCTCGAAACGCTCCGCGCCGCCGGGATGGGCGCGCAGGCCGCCCGTGTCCTCAGCAGGCGCGGGTACGGCAACACCGTCGAGGAGAGCCGCGAAGTCTACAAAGAACTCAAGGCGCTGAAAGGCTGACCGTGCGCCCCCCCCTGCCAGGACCCCACCATGCGCTCTAAGTTCATCGTGATCGGCGACGTTCACGCGGACTTCGACACGCTGTGGTCCGCCCTGCGTTCCGCCAGCTGCATGGACGCCGAGGGCCGCCCCACCATGCCCGTCCGCAGCGGCCTGTACCAGGTGGTCCTGATCGGAGACCTCGTCCACCCCAAGAACGAACGCGAGTACGCCCGGCTGATCGGGCAGGACACCTTCGACCCCAAGGACCCCGACGACCTCTTCATGGCGGCCCGCGCGCAGGTCAAGGCCCTCGAGAAACTCCACGCGTACCAGCAGGCCGCGCCGCACGCCGTGCACATCATCCTCGGGAACCACGACGACGCCGTCCTCACCAGCGAGTACCTGCTCGGCACCGCCAGCGGCCTCGTGCACGTCGAGTTCGACCCGGCACGCGGCGGCGTGCTGCTCCCCGACCACCTCCGCCAGTGGTTCCAGACCTTCCTGCGCGAACTGCGCGTCGGGCAGGTGCAGTTCGCGCACGTCGGCCCGCTCCCCGCCATGACCAGCTACGACGATCTCTTCTACGCCGACAGCACCCACAAGCGCTGGTGGCACGACTCGCCCGAATACGTGCAGATGGCGGGCCTGGAGTTCGGCGTGTACGGCCACACCCAGATGCAGGACGGCATCATGGTCAACCACACCGCCGGGTTCGCGATGGTGGACGCCCTGCACGCCCGCGAGTACCTCGAAGTGATCCTCGACACCGACCAGCAGCCCGGCCCGCTCAGCAGCCGCCCCGTGCTTTTCTGAAACGCTGGCCCCCGAAGCGGCGCGCGGTCGTGGGGTCATGGTAATGAGGCGTTGTAGCGGTGGATGAAGAGCCACACGAGCATCTCCAGATGGGCCTGCTTGCGGCTGAACGACAGGCTTTTCC